>NZ_JACEGK010000942.1:0-1331 GCF_056859195.1 Streptomyces sp. NH27 | reverse complement strand
GGAGCGGACTCCCTACTACCCCCCAGGTCGTTGGCCCAGCCGTTCGGCGAACGCCGCCGCGGCCGCCCGGATGTCGGACTCCGTCCAGTCGAGCGCGGACTCGGTCACGGTGACCTCGGTCATCGACAGTCCGGGCGGCCCGGGTTCCATGAAGCGGCGCAGGCCGAAGAGGCTGATCCCGGTCTCCTCGGCCATCCGCACCCCGGCGTCGTCCAGCGCCTCGGCCGGGTACGGCAGCCACAGCTGGAACTCGTGGGTGTGCGGTTCCGCCGGGTGCACCCGCGGCAGCACCACGCCTGCCTCCGCCAGGCCCTCGCGCAGCGCCCGCGCCACGGTCTTCGCGTGCGCGACGTACTCCGGCAGCCGCGGCAGCACCCGCTCCAGGCCGGCCAGCGCGGACAGCACCGCCGGGAACTGGTGCGCCAGTTGGCCGCCGTAACGGTGCCGCCACGCCTTCGTCTCCGCCACGAAGTCCGCCGGGCCGGCGAGCGCGGCACCCGAGAGCCCGCCGAGCGACTTGTAGAAGCTCACGTACACGCTGTCGGCGAGCCCGGCGATCTCCGGCAGCGAGCGGTCGAAGTGCGGTGCGCACTCCCACAGTCGGGCGCCGTCGAAGTGCACGACCGCGTCGCGCTCGCGGGCGGCGGCCACGGCCGCGCCCAACTCCTCCCAGGTCGGCAGCACGAACCCCGCGTCGCGCAGCGGGAGTTCCAGCATGAGTGTGCCGAACGGCTCGTCGAGGTCGCGTACTTCGGCCGCGTCCGGCAGCCGCGCGGCCCTCGTCGGGTGCACCGTGCGCAGCCCGCTCACCGTGCGCAGCGCGTCCCGCTCGTACATCTCCGGGTGCGCGAGCGGGTGCAGGGCGACCGTGTGGTTCCCGGTCCGGCCCGCCCATGCCCGCAGGGCCACCTGCTGCGCCATCGTGCCGGTCGGGAAGAACGCGGCGGACTCCATTCCGAGCAGGGCGGCGACCCTCGCCTCCAACTCCTCCACGACGCCGTTCCCGTACAGATCCGCGGGGGCGTCCAGGTCCACGCCCGCGACAGCGGCATCCTCGGTGAGCTGGGCCGACCATTCGCGCAGCGTGCGGTCGTGGCCGTTGGCGAGCACGCGCGAACACGCTGCAACGGCGGCGCGCCGTCGGGCCCGTAGTTGTTCCGTCGTATCCATCCCCCGATTCTGCTCTGCCGTGACCGGACCCTCCGGGCGCCCCCGTTCTGCCGGTTCAGGGACCACCTGCCGGTGAGTGGCTCGGCGCTGGGGGTACCCCCTCTGGGGGAGTTCCCCGCGCCCGTTCGGGGTGGTTGCTCGCCGTGTCCACAGTGCTGCGG
>NZ_JACEGK010000941.1:0-1348 GCF_056859195.1 Streptomyces sp. NH27 | reverse complement strand
CCGCCCTGCCCTGGCTGCTCTCCGCCCGCACTCCCGCCGCCTTGCGCGACCAGGCGGCCCGGCTGGCCGGTCACGTGCGGGCGCACCCCGGGCTGCGCCCGCCGGACCTGGCCTGGTCGACCGCCACCACCCGGGCCCGGATGCAGCATCGCGCCGTGGTCGTCGCGGCGGACAGCGAGGAACTGCTCGCCGGACTGGGCGCCCTCGCCGACGGCACGCCGGGGGCCGGTGTCGTACGCGGCGAGGCGGCCGAACAGCCTTCGCTGACCGTGCTGTTCACCGGTCAGGGCGCGCAATATACGGGCATGGCAACGGAGTTGTCGGAGGAGTTCCCGAGCTTCGCGGCCGCCCTCGACGAGGCGTGCGCGCACCTCGACCCGCTGCTCGAACGCCCCCTGCGGGCAGTCCTGTCGGGCGACCCGGCGGAGCTGGACCGTACGGCGTTCACCCAACCCGCCCTGTTCGCCGTCGAGATGGCGCTGTTCCGGCTGGTGGAGTCCTGGGGCGTCGTACCGCGGCGGCTGGCCGGGCACTCCGTCGGCGAGCTGACCGCGGCGCACGTGGCCGGGGTGCTGTCGCTGGCCGACGCGTGCGCGCTGGTCGCCGCGCGCGGCCGGGTGATGGACCGGCTGCCCGCGGGCGGGGTGATGATCTCGGTGCGGGCGAGCGAGGCCGAGGTCGCCGAGCTGCTCGCCCCCGGGGTCGGTATAGCCGCCGTCAACGGCCCGCGGTCCGTGGTCCTGTCCGGCGAGGCGCAGGCGACCCGGGCGGTGGCCCGCGCGCTCGCGGAGCAGGGGCACAAGACCCGGCTCCTGACGGTCAGTCATGCCTTCCACTCGGCGCTCATGGAACCGGCCATGGCGGAGTTCCGCGAGGTGGCCGCCCGGATGACCTACCACGAACCGCGCATCCCGCTGGTCTCCGCGCTCACCGGCGCCCTCGTCGGGCCCGGTGAGGTCACCGACCCCGAGTACTGGGTACGGCACCTGCGCGAACCGGTCCGCTTCCTGGACGCGGTGCGCGCCGTCGAGGCGGACGGCGGACGGGTGTTCCTGGAGCTGGGACCGGACGGGGTGCTCGCGTCGATGGCGGCGGACTGCCTCGCCGACCCCGCGGCGGCGGTCCTCGCCCCGACGCTGCGCAGGGACCGCCCCGAGACCCGGTCCCTGCTCACCGGGCTCGGCCAGGCGTACACGGCCGGGGTGGACGTCGACTGGAGTGCGGTGTTCGCCGGCACCGGCGCGGTGCGCGCGCCCCTGCCGACGTACGCCTTCGAGCACCAGCGGTACTGGATCACGGCGGGCCGCTCCTTCGGCGCCGCCGCCTCTCCCGCCGAAGCCGTCTCCCC
>NZ_JACEGK010000940.1:0-1368 GCF_056859195.1 Streptomyces sp. NH27 | reverse complement strand
GTCCGGTCCCGGTCCCGATCCCGTACGGTCCTGCGCCGCGCCGCCGGCCTGCTCCGGCACCGCCCCGCCGAACAGCGGCGACGCCGACCCGGCCGCGGCCCCGGGCGTACCGTCGTCGTCCACCACGACCCGCAACTCCCCGCCGACCCGGTTGATCCGCACCACCGCGCCCGCCGTCGGCCCGGCGTGCTTCTGCACGTTGGTCAGCGACTCCTGGATCACCCGGTACGCGGTCAGGTCCACGGACGCGGGCAGCGCGGGCGGCTCCGCCCCGTCCGGCTGATGGCCGTCGCACTCGACCGTGACGCGCAGCCCCGCCCGCCGGAAGCCGTCCAGCAACTGGTCCAGCACCGCCAGCCCCGGCGCCGGCTCCATCGGCGCCTCGGGCTCACCGGACTGCCGCAGCAGCCCCACGGTGGTGCGCAGTTCGGCCAGCGCGGTCCGGCTCGCCTCGCGGACGTGCGCGAGGGCCTGCTTGGCCTGGTCCGGGCGGGAGTCCATGACATGCGCGGCCACGCCCGCCTGGACGTTGACCAGCGCGATGTGGTGGGCGACGACGTCGTGCAGCTCGCGGGCGATCCGCATCCGCTCCTCGGCGACCCGCCGCCTCGCCTCCTGCTCCCGGCTGCGCTCGGCCCGCTCCGCCCGCTCCTCGATCGCGGTGATGTACGCGCGGCGGCTGCGCACCGCGTCACCGGCCGCGGCCGCCATCCCGGTCCACGCGAAGACCGCGAAGTTCGCCTGGCCGTACCAGGGACCGTTGCCGAAGGACATCGCGAGCGCGGTCTGACCGACGCAGACCGCCAGCCCGGTCAGCCATGTGGTGTGCCGGTCGGTAAGGGCCGCGACCGTGTACAGCGCCATCGCCGCCGCCAGGATCACCGGGACCCGGCCGTCGGCCGGGCGCAGCGCGATGAACACCACGGACAGCCCGCAGGTGAAGGCGAGCACCGACCACGGGGCGCGGCGGCGCAGGCTCAGCGACGCGCACGCCGGCGCGGCCAGCCCGATGTCCACCAGGCTCAGCCGGTACGTGTCCGCGCCCAGCACGCTGCCCAGCAGGATCACCACGAACACGACCGACGCCAGCCCGGCGTCGGCCGTGGCCTGGTGGGCCCGCAGCCACTGCCACGGCGCGAGGACTCCCGATGGGTACTGCACGGTAAGCAACGGTAATACCCGTGCGCGCCGCCCAGCCGCCCCAACGGTTCCGTCGCCCCGGCGGCCCCGCCGGCTACGCGCCTTTGCAGCGGGGGCCGTTGCGGGTTGAGCGCCAGTGAGTGGCTGAGCGCGCAGTTCCCCGCGCCCCTGGTCTGGTTCGTGCGGCTCTTTCACCGTAGGAGCCGCAGACTCAGGGGCGCGGGGAAC
>NZ_JACEGK010000939.1:0-1372 GCF_056859195.1 Streptomyces sp. NH27 | reverse complement strand
CGGGTGAGCGGGCCGGATGGTGCGGCCGGTTTACCTGGTTTCCATCGGTTTTGCCCAATCCTGTGCGGTGCGGGCTCTGTTCAGCGGGCCGCGAAGCATGTTCCATGGTGATCACACGGCCGCCGTGCGGAAGGCGGCCGCCCGCGCCGGATGAGGTGGCCTTGGCCAGGACCGCGACGACCGATACGACCGCGACGACCGTGCGGCGCGCCACCGTGCGCATCCCCGCCGCACCGCTGGGCCCGGAGAACCCGCTGCCCGCGCTCCGTGAGCGCTCCGAGCAGCACCGCCTGGACCCGCACGAGTGCAACGGCCTGCCCCCGGACATGGCCCGGCAGATCGGCTACGCCCCGCTGCGTACGGTGCTGCCGGTCCGCGTTCTCGACGGCTACGGCCGGGACCGCGCGCCCGCCGAACTCGACGCCGTCGTCATCGAGAACGACCGGCTGCGCGCCACCGTGCTGCCCGGCCTCGGCGGCCGGCTCTACTCCCTGCTGCACAAGCCGACCGGTCGCGAACTGCTCTACCGCAACCCGGTGTTCCAGCCCGCGGACTTCGCGCTCGCCGGCGCCTGGTTCTCCGGCGGCGTCGAGTGGAACCTCGGCGCCACCGGCCATGCCGCCCACACCTGCACGCCGCTGCACGCCGCCCGGCTCACCGCGCCCGACGGCGGGGAGATGCTGCGGCTGTGGGAGTGGGAACGGCTGCGTGACCTGCCGTTCCAGGTCGACCTGTGGCTGCCGGCCGGCTCCGACTTCCTGTACGTCGGTGTCCGCGTCCGCAACCCGCACGACCGGACCGTGCCGGTGTACTGGTGGTCCAACACCGCCGTCCCGGAGACCGCCGACACCCGGGTGCTGGTACCCGCGGACGCCGCCTGGCAGTTCGACTATCACCGCACCCTCACGCACGTCGCGGTGCCGCGCATCCCCGACGGCCCCGGCGGTCCGGACGCCCAGAGCGATGCCGACGTCACCTACCCCACCCGGTTCGAGCACGCCGCCGACCACTTCTTCGACATCCAGGGCGACGACCGCCGCTGGATCGCCGCGCTCGACGGGCAGGGCCGTGGCCTGGTGCAGACGTCCACCGACGGGCTACGCGGCCGCAAGCTGTTCCGCTGGGGCCGCGGCCGGGGCGGGCGGCGCTGGCAGGAGTGGCTCACCGAACCCGGTACCGGCGGCTACCTGGAGATCCAGGCCGGTCTGGCCCGTACCCAGCTCGAACATGTACCCATGCCCGCCGAGTCGGAGTTGAGCTGGCTGGAGGCGTACGGTCCGCTCGACGCCGATCCGGCGCTGGTGCACGGCGCCGACTGGGCCGCCGCCCGCGCGGAGGCCGCGGCGAGCCTCGAATCGGCGCTGCCCCGTGC
>NZ_JACEGK010000938.1:0-1377 GCF_056859195.1 Streptomyces sp. NH27 | reverse complement strand
ACCCCACCCTGGGCCCCGGCGGCACCCCGCTGTTCCAGATCCGCAACGACAAGGACCGGCTCTGCATGGACCTGCCGGACTACGGGGCGGAGCCGCTCACCACCCCCATCACCGAGTTCGCCTGCAACGGCACCACCGCCGACAACCAGCTGTGGTGGCTCGCCAAGCAGCCCGACGGCGCGTACTGGATCCGCAACTACGCCAGCAACAACGCGTGCCTGGACGTGTACGGCAACAGCACCGGCGGCGACAACACCCCGCTGACCATCTTCAGTTGCTCCGACACCGACGACCAGGAGTGGCAGATCGTGCACCCGTCCACGGACTGATCCGCGGCCGGCGACCGGCCCACTCCTGGTCGCCCGTTCACCCGTTCACCCGGGCCGGCCGGTAGGCCGGCAGTCGACGGTCTACCGGTTCGCGGTGGGGGAGTAGCGGGGTCCGGCCGCGGGCGGCGTGCCCGTGGCGTGGTGCGGCCGTCGGCGGGCGAGTCCTGTCGGCGGGCGTGCCCGTGGCGCGGGTATGGCGGAGGCGGCCGCGGGGGAGTGGTGAAGGCAACTGTCCGCCACGTTGACGGGACGCGCCGCCGCGTGGTGCCATGAGACGCATTTCCAATGCAGCAGCCAGGGGAAGCCGGTCGAAACCCGGCGCTGACCCGCAACCGTAGGCCCACCGTGAGGCGGGCGAGCCGGACCACCTGCGCTGAACTGCAAGTCACGCTCGCCGTCGAGGACTACGGCACGGACGACAGGCCGGCTCCCGTGTGCCGGTCCTCCCTCCGTGGCCCGCGCTCCCCGCCGGCCGGACCGGGGGGCCACCCGTGCTCGTTCTCGCCAGGCGTCGCCGTCACGGACGGCCGCGCGCCGTTGTCCTGCTCACCGCGGCCGCGCTGACCTTCGGCAGCCTCGCGGCCGGCCTGGTGTCGGTCGCCGCGCCCGCGCACGCGGACCCGATCGGCGCGTGCACGCCGACCAAGGGCGCGGTCGTCGCGGTGGACTTCGGGCACTGGGGCGGCCCGGTCGCCCGCGGCTGCGACGCGAACCCGACCACCGGCATGAACCTGCTGCACAACGCCGGGTTCACCACCACCGGCACCGTGCACGACGGCCCCGGCTTCATCTGCCGGATCGGCGACGCGGACCACGACGGCGGCACCGAGTACCCGACGCCGGCCGACGAGCCGTGCGTGCTCACCCCGCCGGCCGACGCCTACTGGTCGTACTGGATCGCGCCGGCCGGGCAGTCCACCTGGACGTACAGCCCGCTGGGCGCGCTCAGCGACGTGCCGAAGGACGGCGAGGTCGAGGCGTGGGTGTTCGGCCCGACCGACGTCGGCGGCACGACCGGCGGCCCGTCCTTCACGCCCGACTCCGTACG
>NZ_JACEGK010000937.1:0-1389 GCF_056859195.1 Streptomyces sp. NH27 | reverse complement strand
TTCCCGTACCGCACCCCCATCCGCAGCGCGCCCTCCCCGTCCCAGACCGTCCGCGGCACCAACTTCCCTTCCACCAACCGCATTTGCTCCTGCGGCACCCGCCGGATCACCCGCAACGTGCACACGAAGCCGCGCGAGTACACCCGCAGCGCCCCCACCCAACCCCCGGCGTCCGCCGTCCCGAACAGCACCACGTCGCCCGCCGCGGGCATCGGCAACTCCCCTTCGCGCTCCATCCCTCCACCGTCCCACGCCGACCCGCGCCGCCGCGACACCTCCGCTACACCGCCGTCGCTCCGTCGCCTACTCCCCCGCCGGGCCCGCACCATCGGCGCGCGGCGGCGCACTGCTCGCCCGCTCGACCAGCCGCGTCGCCAGGTCCACCCGCAGCGTGCTCGGCTGCTTGCCCCGGCTCAGGTCGAGCACCAGCCGGGCGGCCGCCTCGGCCATCTCCGTCAGCGGCTGGCGGACCGTGGTCAGCGGCGGGCTGATCCAGCGGGCCAGCGGCAGGTCGTCGAAGCCGACCACGCTCAGGTCCTGCGGGATGCGCAGGCCCAACTCCCGCGCGGCCTCGTAGAGCCCGAGGGCCTGGAGGTCGTTGCCGGTGAAGACGGCGGTGGGGCGGTCAGGGCGGCGCAGCAGCTCCAACCCCACGGTGTAGCCGGCCTCGTGGTGGAAGTCGCCGGACCGCACCAGGTCCGGGTCGTACTCGACACCGGCGGTCTCCAGGGCGGCGCGATAGCCGTCGATCCTGGCCCGGTTGCACATCATGCCGCTGGGGCCGCCGATCACGCCGATCCGGCGGTGGCCCAGCTCCAGCAGGTGGCGGGTCGCGGCGAGGCCGCCCTGCCAGTTGGTGGCGCCGATCGCGGGCACGTCCTCGCCCGGGTCGCCGGCCGGGTCCAGCACCACGAACGGGATGTCGCGGCTGGTGAGCTGGGCGCGCTGCGCCGGGTCCAGGCCGGACAGCACCAGGATCACCCCGGTCGGACGGCGGGCCAGCACGCCGTCCACCCAGGTCTGGCCCGGGCTGAGCCGCCCGGCGGACTCCGACAGCACCACGTTGAGGCTCTCCTGGCGGGCCACGTTCTCCACCCCGCGGATCACCTCCATCGCCCAGGAGCTCTCCAGCTCGTGGAAGACCAGATCGATCAGCGGGGCCGGCTGCACGCTGCCGCGCCGCCGCTGGTAGCCGTGCCGGCGCAGCAACTCCTCGACCCGGCTGCGGGTGGCCGGCGCGACATCGCCCCGCCCGTTGAGAACCTTCGAAACAGTCGGAGTCGACACGCCCGCGGCCCGCGCGATCTCGGCAAGCGTCGCGGTGCCGCCACCGGGGGTCTCCGGCTGGTCGTCACGGGGTGGTTGCACGCTGGGGGCACTCATATCAGC
>NZ_JACEGK010000936.1:0-1391 GCF_056859195.1 Streptomyces sp. NH27 | reverse complement strand
GGCCCAGCTTGCCGCGGACCCGGACCGCCCGGTCGGGGAGGCGTTGCTGGACCAGCGGAATCTGGCCGGGATCGGCAATGTCTACGTCGCCGAGTTGTGCTTTCTGCGCGGGGTGACGCCGTGGACGCCGTTCGGGGCAGTGCCGGCGCCCGAGCGGCTGGTGGGGCTGGCCAGACGGCTGCTGGCGGCGAACAAGGCGCGCCCCGGCCATGTGACGACGGGCGATACCCGTCGCGGGCGCACCCACTGGGTGTACGGCCGGGAGCACCAGCCGTGCCTGCGGTGCGGCACTCCGATCAGGTCGGCCCGGCATGGCGCGGACGCCCGGCAGCAGGACCGGGTGGCCTACTGGTGCCCGCGGTGCCAGCGAGGACCGGTGCCAGGTTCGGGCCCGGGTCCGGCGTCCCCCTCGGCCAGGAGCTGATCGCCGGGGAAGCCGGCGCCCGCCACCACGGGAGTGCCCGCCTTCAAACGGCGCCGCCGCGCCGCTTCCCGCCGTCGTGCGGGAACCGCGTGCATGGGGATCAGGCCGAGACTCCAGCCACCGGCGACGATCACGGAGTGCAGCCCGCCGGCGGGGCCACCCGAGGGATCAGGCCACAGGCCGAACCGCAGGACCGCCAGCCACCACAGCACGCCGCCGACCACCGCCAGCGCCACACGGATACCGCTCCCGTCCCTGGTTCCGGCCCCGATCCGAGCCGCGGGAGTGGCCGATGTGGCCGCAACGGCCGACGCGGGCGCTGCCTCCCGTGCGGCCCGCTCCGGCGCGGCCGGTATCGGCGCCGGAGCCGGCCGCCGTGCGCGCACCCGGGTCCGTATCGTCCGAGTCTTCCGAGGGTCGCGCACGGCGCCTCAGACGTTCTCCGCCTGGAACATCCAGTGGAACTTCTCCAGGTCGGCGGTGATGCCGATGAGGATGTCCTGGGTCACCGGGTCGGGCTTGTCAGTGGTCTGGATGCGTTCACGCATCCGGGTGATGCAGACGTCGAGGGCGGCGACCATGATCTCGACGACCTCGCCGTCCTTGACCCACCCGTCGGTGACGGTGTCGATGCCGCTGGTCTTGGCGACGGTGCCGGCGCGGCCGTCGGGGGTCACGCTGATCGCAGAGGCACGCTCGGCGACGGTGTCGGAGGCGAGGCGGGCGGTCTCCACGACCTCGTCGAGCTGGAGGTGGACGGAGCGGAACCGGGGGCCGATGACGTTCCAGTGCACCTGCTTGGCCAGCAGCGAGAGGTCGATCAGATCCACCAGGGCGCCCTGGAGGGCTTCACCGACGGTCTTGCGGGCCTGCTCGGCCAGGGGGCTCTTCACGACAGCCATGCGCTTGTCTCCTCGCGGATCGACGCGTTCGGGTCCCATTCATCCCGTTCTGACCTACTGCGCCC
>NZ_JACEGK010000935.1:0-1393 GCF_056859195.1 Streptomyces sp. NH27 | reverse complement strand
TGCTCACTCGTACCGACAGCACGGGCAACACCACCACCGCATCAGTGGTGAGCCGAGCCGACTCGCCGGCTGGGAGGTCGGGCATGAGCGGCACGACGATCACCGTGTACCAGGTGGACGCCCGCCTGCCTCCGCTTCCAAAGGACGGTGACGGTAACCGCTGGACGGTCGGGCGGTGTTGGTTCTGGTGCGGCCGGGAGTCGGCCCGCGTGATGTGGATCGGCACGGCCCCCTGACGGGGACGGGCTCCACGGTTCCTCCGCGTGGCCGGAGCGGACTACACGCCAGTCGAACGGCGCGCGCCTGGCTCGGTGCGTGCTCGGCCCGATCCGCACTGACAGGATCTCCCGCGAAGGCGTCACAAGGACGCCCAAGCGACAGAGGGAGCACGGCACATGTCCGCAAACGTAGGAACACAGGCGCTGATCCTGGCAGGTGGCCAGGCGACGCGGATGCGGCCCTACACCGACGACGCACCGAAGGCCATGGTGCCGGTGGCCGGTGCGCCGATCGTCGGTTACCAGCTCGCGTGGCTGGCTGAGCACGGTGTGAAGTCCGTGACCATCAGCGGCGGTTACAAGCACGAGATGATCACCGACTACGTGGGCGACGGGGAACGCTTCGGTCTGGAAGTGCGCTACCGATCGAGGACGAACCCCTCGGCCGTGGCGGGGGCCTGAAGTTCGCGGCCCGGAAGCTGGCCGATCCGGCAACCCCTTTCTTTGTGTTGAACGGTGATGTCATCAGCCGGTTCTCGTTGATGGACTTCGCCAGCTACCACGAGGAGAACGGCGGCGCTGTCACCATCGCCCTTTCTCCCTACCGGTCAAACTGGCGTGGCTCCACCCCAGGCACTTGACAGCCCAGCTTCGTACCGCGCCATCCGCGAGCCGACCAAGGAGTGCCGCGCATGAACAAGCAGGTCGATCTCGCCAACGCCGTCTGGGCGAAGAGCGAGATGTCCGACGCTGGAAACAACCGTCTGGAGGTCGCGTTCGTGGACGGGGTTGTCGCGCTGCGCGACTCCGTGGACGTGGGCGCCCCCGACACCAAGGTGCTGATCATCTCCGAGAAGGACTACGCGAGAGCGCCCTACGACGGCGGTAGGGAGGACCCGCGATCCTGCGTCAGCAGCTCGAACACCCCATGGCGCTCCTGGGGCTTCCGAACGTCACCGTTCGGGTACGGCCCGCCATGGTCGTGCCGCGGCCCGGCAACGAAGAAAGCCCCTGATGAACAGGGGCTTTCCGCTGGTGTCCGAGGGGGGACTTGAACCCCCACGCCCGATAAAGGGCACTAGCACCTCAAGCTAGCGCGTCTGCCATTCCGCCACCCGGACCGGTGGGCGTCGCCGGACCGGTACGGTCGCGGTGACGAGTCCACGATACCAAGG
>NZ_JACEGK010000934.1:0-1394 GCF_056859195.1 Streptomyces sp. NH27 | reverse complement strand
GGCCCTGGCCGGTGCGCTTGCGGTCGCGGCCCTGCGCTCAGGGCGCCGTGGTCCGCGGATAGGTCGGCGACCCGGGCAGGCGGCCCTGCGTGGCGGGAGCCGTCGCGTTGGTCGTGGCCGAGGAACCGGCGGCCGAAGTGGCGGAGGCCGGCGGGCCGTTGCCCGGCGGCGCCGCGGGCCCGGTGGTGCCGACGGCGCGGGACGGATCCGGACTGCGGGTCGGGCCGGCGGTGGACAAGGGCGGGCCGCCGGTCGCGGTGCCGGATCTGCCGTCGCCGCTGCTCGTACTGCTGCTGGGCGACACGGGATCGCCGCCGCGCGGCAGCGTCGCGACGAGACCCGCGGCCGTACCGGCGAGCACCACGCACGCGGCAACCGCGGCCATCGCCGCGCGCCGCCTGCGGCGGGCCGCGCCGCGCGCCCGGACCTCCGCGGCGGGCGCGGACCGGGTTCTGGCCTGGCCGTTCACGGCCGCCGCCTTGAACAGGCCGCGCAGCGGATCGTCCCGGTCCCGTCCTCGGGAACCGCCGTGGCCGGCCGCATCGCCGAGGGCGGGACCGGGGAAGTCGCCGACGTGGTCGAAGTCTCCGAAGCCGCCGTACGCGTCGTGGTGTTCAGGCACCGGGAGCCTCCTCGTTCCGCGGATCGTTCAGGAGGTGGGCGAGCGCCGAGCGGCCGCGGACCAGGTGCGTCTTGACGGTGCTCACCGACACCCCGGTCTCGGCGGCGATCTGGTCGACGCTGAGATCGCAGACGTAGTGCAGGGTCAGCGTGCGGCGCTGCTTCGGCGGCAGCTCGCGCAGCGCCTCCACCAGCACCACCGGTTCCGGTCCCGGCCCTTCCGTGGGCGCCGGCGGCCCGGTCCGGTGCCAGGCGTCGGCGGTGCGCCGCCGGCCCCGCCAACGGCTCACCGCCAGCCGCCACGCGACCGTACGCACCCACGCCTCGGGGCGTGCGTCGGACCGCAGTTGGCGCCGCCGGCTCCAGCCCCGGACGAACGCCTCCTGCACGACGTCCTGCGCCTCTTGGTGATCGCCGAGCATCACGTACAACTGGCCGGTCAGCCGACCGACCGTCTGCGCGTAGAACTCCTCGAACTCCTCGACGGTCAACGATCGCTCCCGGGTCTGCTCGGTCTCACCGGGCATACGCTCGTCGGGCCCGATCCGGTCTACACCGCGCACGACTTCGCGGCGTGACCTGCGTCATACTCCGGATGCTCCGGGCTGTGCCGGACACCCGCACCTGCGCGGGCTCCCCCACGAACCGCTCGGCGCGCGCCGAACAGGAGGCGCCGGACAGGGGGCGCCGAACAGCGCATCCGGCAGCGTGCGCCCAGCGGTGTCCGGCAGCACCGGGCAGCGCCGAAGCGCCCCCGCCCCGGACTACAGCCC
>NZ_JACEGK010000933.1:0-1399 GCF_056859195.1 Streptomyces sp. NH27 | reverse complement strand
GTCCGGTACCGGTCAGGTGTTCCCGTGATCTTCGTCCAGTCCACGTCGACACCGGTGACGTGGAGCTGCGCGACGGTCTTGTGCAGGGCGAGCAGCCCGGGCTCACCGCGGCGCAGGGTGGCCGCCACCGGACCGCGGCGACCGCGGTGGCGGACGGCGTCCGCGAGCGGCCGGACCAGCGTGGGGTGCGGACCGATCTCAATGAACGCCCGGTCGCCCTCGGCGAGCAGCCGGTCGACCGCGGGCCACAGCAGGACCGGGTCGGTGAGGTTGCGCTCCCAATAGTCGGCGTCGACGCGCACGTCCGGGTCGTCCGGCAGCACACTGGAGACCAGCCGTACCGAGGATTCGGCGATGGTGAGGCCGGCCAGCGCCTCCCGCAGCCGCGGGCCGCAGTCGGCCACCACCGGGCTGTGGAATGCGTAGCCGCCGGCCAGCTGCTTGCACCGCAGACCGCGCGCCTCGACGGCCGCCGCAGCGGCGTGCACGGCGTCCGCGGGGCCGCTGAGCACCACCGCCTCCGGTCCGTTGACGGCGGCGACCACCACCGGCACGCCGGTGTCGGCCAGCACCGCCAGGACCGTCTGGCGGTCCGCGCGGACCGCCAGCATGACGCCCCGGCCCGCCGTCTCCTGCAGGATCAGGCCACGCTGGACGGCCAGCCGCACGGCGTCGGCGCAGAAGATCGCGCCCGCCGCGTGCGCGGCGGCGATCTCCCCGACGCTGTGTCCGACCACGGCCGCAGGCCGGATGCCGCAGTCGGCGAGCCAGCCGGTCAGCGCCACCTGCACGGCGAGGAGGGCGGGCTGGGCGATATCGGTGCGGTCGAGCCGGCTGTCCTCGTCCCGTCGCAACTCGTCGATCAGTGACCAGCGCACGTCCCGCCGGATCAGGGCGTCGCACTCGTCGAGGGCCTCGCGGAACACGGGTGAGGCGTCGTACAGGTCCATCGCCATGCCGGCCCACTGCGCGCCCTGGCCGGAGTATACGAACACCGGCTCCGGGGCGCCCTCGGGGTCCACGGCGCCGAAGTACGCGCCGTCCGGCGCCTCCTCGGCCCCGCCGAGCGCCGCCGCCAGCTCCTGTGGGTCCGCCGCGACCGCTGCGAACCGGTGCCGCTCATGGGTGCGCCGGGTGGCGGCGGAGGCGGTGAGGTCACCGAGCCCGCCGGGTTCCGCGGCCACCCGCTCCGCCATGCCGGCGACCTGGGCATCCACGCCCGCCTGGTGGAAGGCCGAGGCGAGCAGCACGTAGGGGCCGGCCGAGCGCTCCCGCGGGGGCGGGGCTGCGGCGGGCTCGACGCCTTCCGCGATCACGTGGACGTTCGTGCCGCTGAGCCCGGACGAGCTCACCGCGACGCGGACCGGACGGTCGCTCTCGGTGATGGCGACCTCCCTGA
>NZ_JACEGK010000932.1:0-1399 GCF_056859195.1 Streptomyces sp. NH27 | reverse complement strand
CAAGGTCATTGCGTGATGGGGATCTGTCCAGGTTGATCACGTGAGGCCGAGGATGGACAAAGGTCGGCGGTAGTCGCGGCCGGCGTTCCGGAGGGCAGCGGCGATGTTGGGCTCGCCGTTCTGGCGGAAGGCGCTGATGGCGAGGTTGCGCAGGGTGGCCATGGTGCGGGGCAGGTGGCCGGTGCGGACCTTGGAGTCGTCCTCGCGGAAGGTGCGGTCGCGGACGTGGTGCAGGAGGTTTTCGATGCCCCAGTGGCCTCTGATCCAGGCGGTGAGCTCGGCCGGGGTGGCGTCGGAGACATCGAGGCTGGTGACCAGGTAGACCCGCTCGATGCTCAGTTTGCCCGTGCTCAGCTCGCGTCGCCAGCGCACGATCTGGATCGCCTGGCGGGCGCCGGGATAGTCGAGGTGACGGAACGCGGCGACCTTGAGCCGGCGGATCTCGTCACGGTGGTGGGCCCTGTCCCGGGAGTGGTGGTCCAGCGGGATATCGGCCCAGGGCAGCTTCTTGACCTGCGTATATAGCCCGGGATGGTTCTTCTTGACGATGGCCAGGTAGTGGGCGCCGCGCTTGCGGAGGTAGGCGCCGTGGGCGTGCTGGGTGTGCAGGGCGTCGCCGGTCAGCACGCTGTCGGTGAGGTCGATGGTGTCCAGCAGGGGCTGGAAGGCGGGGATTTCGTTGCTCTTGGAGGCGATCTGCCGCTGGGCCAGGACCACGCCGTGGTGGTCCATCGCGGCCAGCAGCTGGATCGCGGTGGTGGTAGCTGTGCGGGAGCCGCGGACCGTTTTACCGTCGACCGCGACCGCGCGCAGCGAAGGCTTCGGCGGCACGTCGGGCGGATCCGGCGGTGGCGTTCTGGCCTGGAGGTAAGCGCCGACAGCCGCGTCCAGTGCGTCGCCGTCGACGTGCTGGAGCAGGCGCCGGACCGTGGCCGCGTGCGGCGCCGGCCGGATGCCGGTGAGCGGGTCGGCCGGGAAGCCGAGAACGCCCAGGACCGCCTGCGGGGCATCGGCGATCCATTCGCCGATCGCGATGAGTGAGCGGGCGCCGGTCAGTACCGCAGCGCTGGCCGCGCACAGCAGCGCCACGGCGGGATACCTCCGTCCCCGCAGTCCGCGAGGATCAGGCACGAGGCTAAGGAATCGACGCAGGTCAGCTGCTTCCTCAGCCGTGACCGGGGCGCTTTGGAGGGGCAGGTGCCCCAGACCGGCGGGCATGGGCGATGATGTACAGGCAGGCACGGTCTCGCTCGGTTCTCATGGGTCTCGACAACCACATGATCACCGGCTCCGTGCCTGCTCTGTTTCCCGGGGAACTTCCCGACCTACACCCGGACATGACGTCACGTCATACGCGAGACCGGCGAACCAGACCGATCCCGAACACGCAATGGCCCTG
>NZ_JACEGK010000931.1:0-1414 GCF_056859195.1 Streptomyces sp. NH27 | reverse complement strand
CACAGCGCCCGCACCCGCGCCTCCGGCCCCGGCCGCACCCGCACCCGCACCCGCACCCGCACCCGCACCCGCCAACCACCGCAGCCCCGCCGCTTCCGCGCGCACCGCGCCGGGCCCGACACCGCGCTTGGCCAGCACAGTGGTGCCGTCGCCGAGCAGCAGGACGGTGCGCGCCCCGGAGTACCGGCGCCCGCCGGTCCCCGACTGCCCGGTCCGCCGGGCCGCCGCGGCCCGCGCCGACTCGGTGTCCCCGCTCACGTGTCGAGCCTCACGCTTCGAGGCGCTCGCGCACCCAGGCGAGCAGGCCGGGCGTCGATGCCTCGATCATTGCCAGCACCTCTTCGAAGCCGTCGGGTCCGTCGTAGTACGGGTCGGGCACGTCCAGTTCGTCCGGCCCGCCGGTCGCCGCCGGGTCGAACGACCGCAACATCCGCACCCGGGACGGATCTTCGACGAGCTTGCGCAGCGCCTTCTCATGGCCCCGGTCCATCGCCAGGAACAGGTCCGCGTCCAGGTGTTCGGCGCCCACCTGCGCGGCGACGTGCTCCACGGGGTAGCCGTGCCGCTCCAGCACCTCCCCGGCCCGCGGGTCGATCGGGTCGCCGACGTGCCACGGCCCGATGCCCGCGCTCGTGACCCGCACCCGGTCGGCCAGGCCCTCCCGGCGCAGATGTTCGGCGACCACCAGCGCGGCGGACGGCGACCGGCAGATGTTCCCGCTACACACGAAGCACAGATGCACGTCACCAGCGTACGGCCCCGCCCGCACCTGGCGGAGAAGTCGCATGGTGCTCGCTCGCGGGCTGGATGCCGCCGTGGGCCCAGGAGTTCGCGTAGCCGCGGCATCCCTCCGACCGAAACGCGTACGCGCGTGCGGCATATAGCGTCGGAGCATGAACCCACCGACCGATACCGCCACTACGGCCACTACGGCCACTACGGCCACCGATCAGGCACCGGCCGATCCGGCGGCCGGCGACGACATGCTGGCCACCCAGCCCGTCGGGTACTGGAGCGGCCTCGCCCATGCGGTCGTCACCCGGCACCTGCGTGACGCCATGGCCGGGATCGACGTCACGCAACCGCAGTACTGGGTGTTGAACCGCCTGAACGGCGGTTCCTCGGCGCCGAGTCGCGAGGAGATCGTCCAGCAGCTGACGCCCCTCGCGGACGGACCGCATGAGATCGGGCGGGTCGTCGACCAACTCATCCACCGTGGCTGGCTGCGGATCGACGCCGGGCACCTCCTGCACCTCACCGATGCGGGGGAGGCTGCCAGGGCGCGGCTGCGCGAACTGGTGACCGAGGTGCGCGCCGTGGTCCACGAGGGCATCAGCGACGAGGAGTACGTGGCCACGCTCAAGGTCCTGCGCAGGATGGTGGCCAACGTCGAGGCCGCCGAAGACTCCTGACG
>NZ_JACEGK010000930.1:0-1427 GCF_056859195.1 Streptomyces sp. NH27 | reverse complement strand
GGGGTCAGCCGCCGCCCGCTTCCCGTCATACGGTCGGGACCCGGCGGCGCGCCCGCGGCGCGCCGCGTCGCCCGCTCAGCGCAGCACCGGTTTCGGGGGCGCCCTGAGCAGGAGCACCATCACCAGCGCGGCCGAGAGGAAGATCGCCGCCAGGGTGAACGCGGCGGTGGCGCCACTGATGAACACGTTGCCGTGCGCGTGCCGGGAGACCGTACCGAAGACGGTGACCAGGACCGACAGGCCGAGGCTGCCGCCGACCTGCTGCATGGTCTGGAGCAGGCCGGACGCGGAGCCCGCGTCCTGGGGCTGGACGCCGGAGAGGATGAACGTGTTGAGCGGCATCATCGTCCAGCCGACCCCGAAGCCGACCAGCATCAGCGGGCCGAGCAGGCCGGCCGCGTAGCCTTCGGACGGGCCGAGTCGGGTGATCCAGATGACACCCGCGAGGCTGATCGGCAGCCCGATGCTCACCACCGTCTTCGCGCCGAACCTGCTGACCATGCGCGGCGCGAGCCGCGCGGCGACGAAGAGCGGCCCGGCCAGCGGCAGGAACGCGAAGCCGGTCTTCAACGGGCTGAAGTGCAGATACGTCTGAAGGTACTGGGTGCTGAAGTAGAAGACGCCGAACATCGCGGCCGGCACCAGCAGCATCACGCTGTAGGCGATGGCCCGGTTGCGGTCGGCGAACAGCCGCAGCACCACCAACGGGCGCTCGACCCGCGTCTCGTTGACGAGGAACGCGCCGAGCAGGGCGACCGCGATCACGAACGACGCCAGCGCCCGGCCGTCGGTCCACTTGCTCTCGCCGACCCGGATGAAGCCGTACACCAAGGTGGCCATGCCGAGCGTGCCGGTCAGCGCGCCCGCGATGTCGAAGCGGCCACCGCGGTGGCGCGCGGTCTCCTTGATGAAGCGGGGCGCGAGCAGCATGATGGCGGCGCCGACCGGCACGTTGATGAAGAACACCCAGCGCCAGGAGCCCAGGTCGGTGAGGATGCCGCCGGTGGTCAGGCCGATCGCCGAGCCCGCGCCGGAGATCGCGGCGAAGACGCTCAGCGCCCGGTTGCGCTCGGTGCCCTCGGAGAACGACGTGGCGATCAGGGCCAGGGTGCTGGGCGCGGCCAGCGCGGCGGCGGCCCCTTGCAAGCCGCGGGCGATCAGCAGCGTGGTCGCGTCGTTGGCCAGACCTCCCGCGATCGAGGCGACGGTGAAGGCGGCGACGCCCCACACCATCGCCGTACGGCGGCCTATCAGGTCGCCTATCCGGCTGCCGAGCAGCAGCAGGCCGCCGAAGGCGAGGGTGTAGACGTTGAGCACCCACGACATGCCGGTCGCCGAGAAGCCCAGGTGGGTGCCGATGCCGGGCAGCGCGACGTTCACCACGGTGGCGTCGAGCAGGATCATCAGCTGGGTGCCGACGATGGCAC
>NZ_JACEGK010000929.1:0-1428 GCF_056859195.1 Streptomyces sp. NH27 | reverse complement strand
GGTCGCGGCGCTGCGGTACGCCATCGACAACGAGGAGTTGTCGGGGCCGGTGAACCTGACCGGGCCGCAGCCGCGTACCAACCGCGAGATCACCGCGGCGATGGGGCGGGTGCTGCACCGCCCGACGGTGCTGCCGGTGCCGGCGTTCGTGCTGCGCGCGGTGCTGGGCGAGTTCGCCGGCGATGTGACGGGCAGTCAGCGGGTGCGTCCCAAAAGGCTGCTGGACGCCGGGTTCTCCTTCGCGCACCCGGACATCGACGACGCGATCAAGGCGGCGCTGCCGCCGCGCAACCAGGTCTGAGAAGGCGCCACACCGCCCCGACGCCGTCCGCACCCCTCCTCGGCCGGAAAACGCACCGGAAAGGGCTGGATCGGACCGGTCCGCCCTGCATCGTTTGCCTTTGATGAGGGCATGACCTTTAGCAGCGTTTCGCGCGAGCCGGGGCCACCTGCCGACCACCGGGCCGGAGAGGGCACTTGACGGTGCGTCAGCGGATCAGGGCCGCCCGTCGCGCCCGTCCGCCACGCCCGTCGCGCCCGTCGCGCAGACGCCAGCGGGGATCGGACCCGACCTCGGGAGGGGCATCGTGCTCTCACCAGCACGCCCGAAAGGCGTGGCCGCCGCCACGGATGTGATCGTCATCGGAGCGGGCCCAGCCGGCCTGGCCGCCGCGCACCACCTGACCGAAGGGGGTATGAGCGTCACCGTCCTGGAGGCCGCGGAACGCGTCGGCGGGCGGATGGCCACCGACACCGTGGACGGCTTCCGGCTCGACCACGGGCCCCAACTGCTCAACACCGCCTACCCCGAGCTGCGCCGCGCCCGCGGCCTGCGCGGCCTGCCGCTGGCCCATCTCGCGCCCGGCGCGCTCGTCCGCTCCGGCGGCCGTGCCTACCGGGTCGGCGGCCCGCGCGGCGCCCGCGCACCCCTCGGCTCCGCCCGCGACCGGGCCCGGCTCGGTACCGCGCTCGACCGGCTCGCCGCCACCCCCACCGACCACATCACCGCACGCCCCGAGAGCACCGCCGCCCTCGCGCTGGCCGGCCGCGGCTTCGCACCCCGCACCGTCGAGCACTTCCTGCGGCCGCTGCTCGCCGCGCTGCTGTGCGACGCCGAACTCGGCACGTCCAGCCGGGTCGCCGACATCGTGCTGCGCGGGTTCGCCCGCGGCCGCGCCTGCGTGCCGGTCGGCGGCGCCGCCCGTCTGCCCGAACAGCTGGCCGCCGCGCTCCCGCCCGGCACCATACGGTTCGGGGTCCGCGCCGCCCATGTCGCCGCCAACGCCGTGCACACCACCGACGGCGCCGAACGCCCCTGCCGCGGCGTGGTCGTCGCCACCGACGCCCACGCGGCCGCCGCGCTCCTGCCGGGCCTGCGCGTGCCCGGCTTCCACCCGGTCACCGTGGTCCACCACGCCGCGCCCGCCG
>NZ_JACEGK010000928.1:0-1428 GCF_056859195.1 Streptomyces sp. NH27 | reverse complement strand
CACTCCGATTCCCCCCCGGTTTCGTCTGGGGGGCGGCCACCGCCGCCTACCAGATCGAAGGCGCCGCGGCCGAGGACGGCCGTACCCCGTCGATCTGGGACACCTTCAGTCACACCCCCGGCCGGGTCCTCAACGGGGACACGGGGGACATCGCGGCCGACCACTACCACCGGTTCCGTGACGACGTCGCGCTGATGCGGGACCTCAACCTCGGCTCCTACCGTTTCTCCGTCTCCTGGTCGCGGGTGCAGCCCACCGGCCGCGGCCCGGCGGTCCAGCGCGGCCTGGACTTCTACCGCCGGCTGGTCGACGAGTTGCTCGACAAGGGCATCACCCCGGTCGCCACGCTCTACCACTGGGACCTGCCGCAGGAGTTGGAGGACGTCGGCGGCTGGACGGTGCGGGAGACGCCCGAGCGGTTCGCGGAGTACGCGGCGATCATGGCGCAGGCGCTCGGCGACCGGGTGCCGTACTGGACCACGCTCAACGAGCCGTGGTGCTCGGCGTATCTCGGCTACGGCTCGGGGGTGCACGCTCCCGGCCGCACCGAGCCGGAGTCGGCGCTGAAGGCCGTGCACCACCTCAACCTCGCCCATGGCCGGGCGATCGGGGTGCTGCGTTCCCTTCTCCCCGCTACCGCGCAGATCTCGATCACCCTCAACCTGCACCAGGTGCGCGCGTACAGCCAGTCGGCCGCCGACCTGGACGCCGCCCGCCGGATCGACGCCGTCGGCAACCGGGTCTTCCTCGGCCCGATCCTCGGCGACGGCTACCCGGAGGACCTGCTCGCCGACACCGGCCACCTGGTCGACTGGGACGCGCTGGTCAAGCCGGGCGACCTGGCGGAGATCTCCCGCCCGATCGACCTGCTCGGCATCAACTACTACACGCCGACGCTGGTCTCCGACGGCCGGGAGAACCCCGACCTGCCGCGCAACGACGGCCACGGCGCGAGCGACTACTCGCCCTGGCCCGGCTCCGAGCACGTCGCCTTCCACCAGCCGCCCGGCGAGACC
This sequence comes from Streptomyces sp. NH27, assembly GCF_056859195.1. Taxonomy (NCBI): domain Bacteria; kingdom Bacillati; phylum Actinomycetota; class Actinomycetes; order Kitasatosporales; family Streptomycetaceae; genus Streptomyces; species Streptomyces sp. NH27. Next base: position 412 of record NZ_JACEGK010000928.1, on the reverse strand, counting down.
ACCGCGATGCGGTGGGCGGTCGACGCGACCGGCCTGTACGACCTGCTGATGCGCGTCCACCACGAGCACCCCGACCTGCCGATGATGGTCACCGAGAACGGTGCCGCCTTCGACGACTACATCTCGCCCGAGGGCGCGATCAACGACCCGCAGCGGATCGCGTACCTGCGCGGCCATCTGTCCGCGGTGCACCGCGCGCTGGCCGACGGCGCCGACGTCCGGGGCTACTTCCTGTGGTCGCTGCTGGACAACTTCGAATGGTCCTACGGCTACAGCAAGCGCTTCGGCGCGGTGTACGTCGACTTCGGCACCCAGCGCCGGATCCCCAAGCAGAGCGCCCACTGGTACGCCGAGGTGGCGCGCGCCAACGTCCTTCCGGACCCCCCGGAGGAGGCCGGGAGGTCCTGAAGGC
>NZ_JACEGK010000927.1:0-1428 GCF_056859195.1 Streptomyces sp. NH27 | reverse complement strand
GGCCAGACCCGACCAGCAGCAGGGGGCACAGCCGGACGGCCGGGCGGACCACGGGACCCACAGGACCGGCCACACCGCCGACAGCAACACAGCGCACGGGCGGCACACGGCCGACAGCGACACGCAGGAGCAAAGCGGGGGCCCACCCAGGGAGCCAAGCCAAGGTGACGGCGGCGGGGGCGTTGCGGGTGGAGTCGCAACGGGTGACCCGGTCAGCCCCCGACCCTGCTCGACCCTGCGACGGCGTCGTCTTCCCCGGCGGCTGGGCTGGTCCCGCCGCCGCCATCGTGAAGCGTACGACCCAGGCCGGAACGGGTAGCGAGCCGGACGGGCTGCGCAGGCGGCCCGGGAACGGGCCCGAAGGTGAGAGCAGGTGCGCGCAGATGACCCGGCACGGGAACGAGCCGGACGGCAACTCCCAGGCCAAGAAAAATCGTTGCCGACGCAGCAGTCAGGCCCGACCCGCCCGGCGGCAGCGGGACAGCGTGAGGCCCAGCCACGGCGGCGAGCGGGCGGCGGCGGCACGGACACCCCCTGCAAAACAGCGGGCACACAGGCGCAGCGGCCGGGCGGGGCGCGGCGGACCGGGGCCTAGAGGCGCAGACGGGGGAACCCGAGAAAGGTGGTTGCGTAACTCTTTTTAGCGCTGTAGAGTTGTTGTCCTGAGGCCGGGGGCGGAAGCACCGACCCTGACCCCGAATGTCAACCCAACTCAAAGGAGAACTCCGTGTCCAAGACCTTCACCACCCAGGCCGGTGCCACCTACTCGTACGACGTCGAGGCGGGCGAGAACGGGGAGACCGTCTACAACCTCTCCCGCATCTTCCAGGAGGGAGCGATGCCGATCGGCGCGATCGCGATCCACCCGAACTACGAGCTGTCCCCGGCCACTCCCGGGCTGCTGAACGTGCAGTTCGGCAAGGGCAGCGTGGAGCGTCACGAGCGGACCGACGTCCCGCTGCTGGGCATCCAGCAGTACACGCCGTACGTGGTGGGCCACCACCTGGTCAACCCGGCCGACCTGGAGATCGACCCGGAGTCCGAGAAGCCGGTCACCGACCCGAAGATCATCTTCCGGAAGCCCGTGCGTGCCGCGCAGACCGGCACCGGCAGCCACTCGACGCGGGCGGACGTCGAGACCTTCACCAAGGTTCAGGACCTCGTGACCGCCTTGGTCAAGGAGTACAAGGCGGACAAGAGCACGCCGAAGCGTGAGGCGCTGTACGCGAAGTTCCTCGACGGCCAGCGCGCCGAGGCGATCAAGCCGAAGCTCGATGCGATCGACGCGCAGATCAAGGCGCTCCAGATCCAGCGGGCGGAGCTGCTGGAGCAGCTGAGCAGCTACAAGGCCGCGTAACGCCGCGGCCCCTCGGGTCGGGCGGCCCTCCCCGAGGGGCCGCCCGCGCCCACCACGGCCCGGCCCCGGCC
>NZ_JACEGK010000926.1:0-1429 GCF_056859195.1 Streptomyces sp. NH27 | reverse complement strand
GCACTCCCCCACATCACCGTCTCCCGACACGGCCGCGCCCGCAGCGTCATCGACGACCGGCTCGCCGAACTCGGCCTGGAGCGAAGGGTGCTGGCCACCGTGCCGACCTTCGGAGCGGCCTGCTTCCTCGCCCTGGACGCCGACGCGTTCGCGATCGTGCCCTCCGGTTTCGCCGAACGCGCCGCCCGGGCGCTGTGCCTGACCGTGCACCGGATCCCGCTGCGGCTTCCCCCGGTGGCGTTCGACATGGCCTGGCACGTCCGGTACGACGCCGACCCCGCGCACTGCTGGCTGCGGGACACCCTGCTCGCGCTGGCCGGTGACGGCGAGGTGCTCGCCGGGGAACGGCCGGCCGCGGAGTAGCCTGCGTTCGCATGTACGCGATGACGATTCCCCAGCCAGGTGGCCCGGACGCGCTGACCTGGGCGGATGTACCCGATCCGGTGGCCGGTGACGGCGAGGTCGTGGTCGAGGTCGTGGCCAGTGCGGTGAACCGCGCCGATCTCTTGCAGCGGCTGGGCCTCTACGACCCGCCGGCCGGGTCCGTGCCGTACCCGGGCCTGGAGTGCTCCGGCCGGATCGTGGAGGCCGGGCCGGGGGTGGCCGGGTGGGTGGTCGGTGACGAGGTGTGCGCGCTGCTCGCGGGCGGCGGCTACGCCGAGAAGGTGGTGGTGCCAGCCGGGCAACTGCTCCCCGTGCCCAAGGGCGTTGACCTCGTGACGGCGGCCGCGCTGCCCGAAGTCGCCGCCACTGTCTGGTCGAACGTCTTCCTGGTGGCCCATCTGCGGCCCACCGAGACGCTGTTGGTGCACGGCGGGTCCAGCGGGATCGGCACGATGGCGATCCAGCTGGGCAAGGCGGTCGGGGCGCGGGTCGCGGTCACCGCGGGCAGCGCGGAAAAGCTCGCCGCCTGCCGGGAGTTGGGCGCGGACGTGCTGATCAACTACCGCGAGCAGGACTTCGTGGCGGAACTGGGCCCGGACGGCGCGGACGTCATCCTCGACCTGATCGGCGCCAAGTACCTGGACCGCAACGTCGACGCGCTCGCGCTGAACGGCCGTCTGGTGGTGATCGGCATGCAGGGCGGGGTGACCGCGGAACTGAACCTCGCCAAGCTGATGGCCAAGCGCGGCGCGGTCGCCGCCACCACGCTCCGCGCCCGCCCGCCGGCCGAGAAGGCGGCGATCGTCGCGGCGGTCCGCGAGCACGTCTGGCCGCTGATCGAGGCGGGCACCGTCCGGCCGGTGGTCGACCGCGCGCTCCCGCTCGTCCAGGCGGCCGAGGCCCACCGCCTGATGGAGTCCAGCACCCACATCGGCAAGATCCTGCTCACTGTCTGACGGCGGCTGAGCCGCGCTCGTCGACGGCCGCCCGGGATGCCGTATTTGTCGCATCATGTGACGCTTGGCGTACATACGGTGGTGCGGGA
>NZ_JACEGK010000925.1:0-1434 GCF_056859195.1 Streptomyces sp. NH27 | reverse complement strand
CTCGTCAAGCTCGCATCGCTCTCTTCGGCTCTCACGCAGACCCTGCGGGGCCGCGGCGTAGCGGAGCCCGCCGCGAGCCTCGCCGCCGAAGCGGGCACCGCCGTCTTCCGGGTCGCCTTCGAGCGGTGGGTCGCCGAGACGGACCAGCCACGCGAACTCGCCGACGTCATCGACGAATCGCTCGCCGAGTTCAAGTCCCTCACGGCGGGCGCGTAGGGCCGGTCCGGCGGTGAGGCCGTCCGGCGGTGAGGTCGCCAGGCGGCAGGGCGGTGGGAGGCCGGGCGGTGGGAGGTCAGGCCGCGTCGATGCGTCCGGTGAACTCAAGAACGGCCTTCGCCAGTTCGTCGGGAGCCGTCATCGCGGCATAGTGGCCGGCCCCGTCCAGAGATACCGAGCTGACCTCGGTCGCCGCCGCGGCCTGCGTCATGGTGACGGCCGTGAAGGAGCGTCCGCCGGCGCCGACCGCGAGCACAGGTACGGTCAGCCCCGGCGCATCGGCGAGAGCCTTGATCTCGGCACCCTCGCGCAGCATCGAACGGTAGAGGCCGATCGCTCCTCGCCAGCCGTCGGGCCGCCCGTAGCTACGGACGAATTCGTCGATGTCGGCGGCGGTACTCGTATCCGTACTCGTATCCGCGCCCGTATCCGTGCCCTTGTCCGTGCTCGCATCCGGGGTCGCGCCCGTGGCCGAGAACGCGAACTGTCCCAGGAACTCGCGCTCGCGACCGGTCAGCAGCATCTCGGGAATGCCGGGCGCGGCGAGAGCACCGATGTACCAGGCGCCACCGTGGGTGATGTCGGCCAGCGCCTCCATGCCGAACCCGGGCAGTCCCGTCTCGATCGCGATGAAGCTGCGCACGTCCTGCGGGTGTGTGGTCGCGAGCCGGAAGACGGTCGCTCCGCTGATGTCCTGTCCGGTGAGGTGGACCGGGCCGACGTCGAGCTGTTCGATCAGAAGGTGCAGGTCCTCGGCCGAGGTGGCGCTGTCGTACTCGCCCGGCCCGTTGCCGGAGTCGCCGAAGCCGCGCAGATCGACGGCGAAGACACGATGGCGCGCGGCGAGCAGCGGAATGAGCTTGTGAAAGGCCCACCAGGTCTCGGGAAACCCGTGGACCAGCAGGATCGGAGTCCCGCCGGTTCCCGCCGCCACGTGGTGCAGCGTGGTGCCGTTCACCTCGACGCGGTGGTGGGTGATCCCCGGAAGCGTGGCACCGGCCGGTATGACGTTCATCGTCTCCCCTAACTCGACAACCATGTTGTCCAAACGTTAGCCAACCAGGTTGTCGATGTCCAGACCCCCTGCCGTACCCTTCTGCCATGTCTCGCTCCGGTGCCGACCTTGCGCTGCTCCTGCTGGGAGGTTTCCGCGCGCTGGTGGAAGACGCGGCCGACGAGCTGGCCCTGCGCGGCTACGAGGATGTGCGCCCCGTCCAC
>NZ_JACEGK010000924.1:0-1439 GCF_056859195.1 Streptomyces sp. NH27 | reverse complement strand
GTCCGGCCCACCCGCCCGTTGCGTTGTACCGCGTTGCGATGTCGTGCCGTTGGGCCGCCCTCGCGCCTACGGGGCCTTGTTGTAGACCGCCACGTAGTCGATGTTCATCTGGCCGCCGGACACGGTCGCGGAGTTGGGGCCGCCGCCGAACGCGTCGGGGAAGCCGCCGCCCGTCGCCAGGTCGTAGATGATGAAGAACGGGTGGTCCACCGCGTTCGCCCACGTGGTGGCGTCCACCTGGGTCGAGTTGACGGTGAAGTAGTTCTGCCCGTCCAGGTACCAGCGGATCTGCTCGGGCGACACCGAGCGGTCGATCTGCACCGCGTACGTGTGGTAGCCGGTCTGGCAGCCGGAGCAGGCGTGCTCGCCGGAGCCGATGCCGGTCGACTCGTTGCACGGGCCGCCCGGGTTGGTGCCGCAGTGCAGCGTGCCGAACACCGAGCTACGGGAGTTGATGTCCTCCAGGATGTCCACCTCGCCCGAGGTCGGCCACGTGGTGCCGGTGCGCAGCGTCGAGCCGAGCATCCAGAACGCCGGCCAGTAGCCCGCGCCGTTGGCGGTGGTCAGGTCCGGCTGCTGGATCGAGGACTGCATCATCACCACGCCGCCGGCAGGCGCGCCGAAGCTGTCGCTCTGCGTCTCGATCCGGCCCGACGTCCAACCCGAGCCCGGGTCCGACCCGTTGTGCAGCGCCTTCAGCACCAGGTGGCCGTTGCCGTCCTCGTAGACGTTCGACGTGCTGTCGGTCATCGTCTCGATCTCACCGGTGCCGAAGCTGCTGCCCGGGCCGGTGTCGTACTTCCAATCAGACGTCGGCACACCGGTGTTCGCGCCGCCGTTGAAGTCGTCGCTCCAGGTGGTGGTGAAGCCGGCGGGCGGCGCGGGCACGTCGTTCGGTGCGACGGTGGCCGCGGTCGGGGCGGCCGCGCTTCCGGTGCCCGTGGCCGCCGTCATCCCGGCCAGGCTCAGCGCGGCAACGGCCACCGCGGTCAACGCCAACCGTGCCTTCGGCCTGCGGCTCCGCCGTGCCGCGCGGCCGGCGCGAGCTGATCCGCCCTGCGCCTTCTCCTGCTCTGGTACCTGTCCGCTGGACATGCGATCTCCTGTCCCGATCGGAGTGTGTGGGGGGTTGCGCCCGTCGGCGCGGAAGTGCCCTGAGTGAGCGCCGGGTTCACGACGCACGCGGCGATACGGTCCCGCCGTCCGGTCCCGGTCCGGGCCCGGCGGGCGAGTTCCGCCGCCCACGGCCGTAACCGTTTGCGACCCGACTCCCGCGTGTGCTGCGCGCGTGCGGCTGACATGTATTGCTCCTGCCCGGGTGGGGGACCGTGTACAGGGTTCGTACGCCCGTGAGAGCGCTCTCTCAGTAGGACAGTGGTCTAGTGCCCCACTTCCCGGGAGTCAACCCGTCCCACACAAACCCTGCGCAACTCCCGCCC
>NZ_JACEGK010000923.1:0-1442 GCF_056859195.1 Streptomyces sp. NH27 | reverse complement strand
GAGTTGGCGGAGCTGTTCGGCGCGGATGTACGGGAGGAGGTGCTGTCGGCGGCGGCCTCGGCGGGCCGGGTGGACGCCGCGCTCGCCATCGACCCGCAGTCGGCACGCCCCTCCGTCGACCTGCTGCGTACCGTGCTCTCCTACGCGGGCGGCCTGCCCGAGGGCCAACTCGCCCGGCTGCGGCCCCTCGTGGCCCGGATCATCGGCGAACTGACCCGCGCGCTCGCGGTCCGGATGCGCCCGGCGCTGACCGGTCTGGCCCATCCGCGGCCCACCCGCCGGCCGGGCGGCCCGCTGGACCTGGCCCGTACCCTGCGCGCCAACCTCGCGACGGCCGAGCGCGATCCGGTCACCGGCACGGTCAGCGTACGACCCGAGCGGCCGGTCTTCCGCAGCCGCGCCCGCGCTTCCGCGGACTGGCGGATCGTCCTGGTCGTCGACGTGTCGGGGTCCATGGAGTCCTCCACGGTCTGGGCCGCCCTCACCGCGGCCGTGCTCGCCGGAGTGCCCGCGCTCACCACGCACTTCGTGGCCTTCTCCACCGAGGTCCTGGACCTCACCGACCACGTGTCCGACCCGCTGTCGCTGCTGCTCGAAGTGCGCGTCGGCGGCGGCACGTCCATCGCCCGCGGGCTGCGCCACGCCCGCACCCTCGTCACGGTGCCCTCCCGCACCCTCGTCGTCCTGATCAGCGACTTCGAGGAGGGCGACGCGATCGGGCCGCTCCTGGCGGAGGTGCGCGCCCTCGTGGACTCCGGCTGCCGCGTGCTCGGTTGCGCCTCGCTCGACGACGCCGGGCGGCCCCGCTATTCCACTGGCGTGGCCGGGCAGATCGTCAGCGCGGGTATGCCCGTCGCCGCCCTCGGGCCACTCCAACTGGCCTCCTGGATCGGTGAACAGATGCGCGGCCACTGACTCTCCCGGGCTGCCGGGCCCCTTGGCGGGTGCCCCCTTCCACGGAGGACCCCGCACGTCCCCGGGGCGCGGAGAACCGCACGCTCAGCCACGACGGCCCAACCCGGGGGCCCGCAGGCCCAGCCCGGACAGCCGGGTCGCCGGACCACCGGCCGGTGGATGGCTTGGCGCGCAGTTCCCCGCGCCCCTCATCGGTGCACCTCTGCCATGGTGGTGAACCCCAACAGGGGCACGAGGAACGGCGCGGCGGGACACCCACGGAAGAAGCCGCACAGACCCAGGGGCGCGGGGAACGGCGCGACCAACCCACCACCGGCGGGTGGTCCGGGAGCCGACAGCACGGGGGCACCCGGGCGGACCCGTCCAGGAGTACCTGATCGGCGACCCGGACGCGACCGTCGCCCACATCGCCAAGGCCGCCGGGGTGGGCCGGGTCACCGTCGGACCCGTTGTCAGACCCCTGGGGCAGGATGAGGTCGGGGCGTACGACGGGGCGCTGGTGACGGTGCGGGTGAAGGGGTGCGGGG
>NZ_JACEGK010000922.1:0-1447 GCF_056859195.1 Streptomyces sp. NH27 | reverse complement strand
CCCTCTCGGTGGGCGGCGGCTCGGCGGGGCCCGGCACGGCCGGCGGGGGCACGGGGTGCGGCCGCACAGCTCACAGGGCGCGGCCGAACGTGTCGTGCGGCGAGATCTTCACCTGCGGGGCGCCCTGCGCGCCCCATTCGGCCTCACGGATCGCCTTCATCGCCGCCTTGCGCTGCTCGGCGTCGAGCCGGTCGACGAAGATGATGCCGTCGAGGTGGTCCGTCTCGTGCTGGATGCAGCGGGCCAGCCGCTGGGTGCCGTCGAGGGTGACCGGGTCGCCGTACATGTTGAAGCCCCGGGCCACGACGCCGTACGCGCGCTCGCAGTCGTAGGTGAGGCCGGGCAGCGACAGGCAGCCCTCGGGGCCGTCCTGCCGCTCATCGCTGAGCGTGAGTTCGGGGTTGATCAGGTGGCCGAGTTCGCCCTCGACGTTGTAGGTGAACACCCGCAAGGACACCCCGAGTTGGGGCGCGGCCAGGCCGGCACCGGGGGCCTCCAGCATGGTGTCGGTCAAGTCCTTGACGAGGTTGCGCAGTTCGAGGTCGAAGGTGGTGACCGGCTGCGCCGTCATGCGCAGCACCGGGTCGCCGAACAGGCGGATGGGCTTGACGGACACGGGCTCGGTCTCCTGGATCGGTCGGGGCGCCGGGCGCACGACGGGCGGACGGCGGGCGGGGGTCAATTCTAGGGCGGCTCACGACAGGGAGTGCACACGGACGACGCGCGCCCCCGAGGCGGCCGCCACGCCGGTCGGGCGTGACTCCATGGGGCGGTGGCGCGTTGGTCAAGAGAGTTTGACCGAAATCGGGCTCGCACACTGCTGGAACGTGCGGCCCGATCCTTGTCATCGTCGGTTGGAGAGGCTTGTTGATGCCCGACCACGCAACTCCCGATGCTCAGGCACGGGCCAGCCTGCACCTGCTGGTGCGGGACATCGAACGGGTCCGCCGGCAGGTGGACGCGCTGCGGACCCTGACCGCCCAGCTCGGGAACGTCTACCGACCGCGGCGCAGCGGGCCCTCGGCCGGGTTCGTGGTGTACGGGCGGGCGCCGGCGCCGACGGTCCGGCTCGCCCAGGAGTTGCGGGACAGTGTGGAAACCCTGGTGACGGCCGCGGTGGAGTTCGACCGCTCGCTCGGGTTCTCCTGGGATGCGGTGGGCTCTGCGCTGGGGGTCACGAAACAGGCGGTGCACCGCCGGTACGGGTCCCGGCGGTCTCCTGCGGAGGACCCGACACCGACGGTGCCTGCGGCTCGCTCCGTCGAGGAGGAGCAGCCCGTGCAATCCGTAGGCACGGGGCCTGAGCGGGCCCAGGGTGCGCCCTTCCCCGGGCCTCGGGTGCCCTGACGGGCGACGGTTCGCCCTTCCCCGGGCGACGGATGCCCTGACGGGCGACGGTGCCCCTTCCCCCGGGCCTCGGGTGCCCTGACGGGCGACGGTCCGCCCC
>NZ_JACEGK010000921.1:0-1452 GCF_056859195.1 Streptomyces sp. NH27 | reverse complement strand
CCCCCACACCGACCCAGACGCCCTGCACGCCGGTGCTGTGGTGGTGCGAGTAACGACCTGGTGCACGACGGTCGGGGAACCCGGCGGCCCCTCGCGCCGCACCGTGTCGGCCCTGGCGGCGGCCCCGCGCAGGCGTGCCCCGCCGGTGGGACGGCCCGGTCCCGTTCGGCCTTTCCGACGTCGGCGCGTGAGAGCATCGGGGGCATGACGGAACTTCACGCGCGGGCCCGCCGGGAGGGGCTGCGGCCCTCCGACCGCGACCGCGAGCAGGTCGCGGAGGCGCTGCGCGAGGCGGCGGCCGAGGGGCGGATCGACTTCGCGGAACTCGACGAGCGGATCAGCGCGGCGTACGGCGCCAAGCGCTACGGGGAGTTGGACCTCCTCACCCGGGACCTGCCGGCGGGTACGGCCACGAGTACGGCAACGGGTGCGCCGGCGACCCGGGCGCGCTGGGGGTCGCGGTGGGCGGTCGCCGTCTTCGGCGGGTTCGTGCGCAAAGGCGCCTGGGCGGTGCCGCGTTCGCTGACGGCGCTGTGCGTGTGGGGCGGCGGCGTGATCGACCTCAGCGAGGCGCAGTTCGCCGGGGCCGAAACCCGCATCCGTGCGTACGCGTTGTGGGGCAGGCTGAAGATCGTGGTCCCGGCGGACGCCGAGGTGTACGTCAACGGGCTGGGGTTTCTGGGGTTGTTCGGGTGCAAGGCGAGCGGGCCCGGGGTGGCGGGGGCGCCGCGGATCAGGGTGCGGGGCCTTGCGATGTGGGGTGCGGTGACGACGAAGCGGGCGGCGTAGCGGAGCCCTACCGCACCATGCGGGCGAGCAGGTCCCGCAGCATGCCGCGCTCCCCGTCCGACAGCGCCGCCAGCGGTTCGCGGGCGAACTCCAGGGAATCCCTGAGCTGTTCGGCTGTGGCGCGCCCCCGGTCGGTGGCCGCGGCGAACTTGACCCTGCGGTCGGCGGGGTCGAGGCGGCGCTCGGCGAGGCCCTGCGCCTCCAACCGGTCCACGATGCCCGTGACGTTGGACGGCTCGCATTTCAACCGCTCGGCGATCCTGCGCATCGGCAGGGGTCCGGCGGACAGCAGGGCCAGCACGCGGGCCTGCGTGCCGGTCAGGTGGTGTACGGCCGCGGCCGCGTCGTACTCCTGGTCGTAGCGTGCGACGACCGTGCCGATGAGGTCGACCACCTCGGCGGTCAGTGGGTCCATGCGGCTGGTCATGAGGGCGAGGGTACCTGTTTCCTTGACAAGCTGAAACATCAAGGACATCGGTCATTAGGCAAGGAAACATTGCAGACGCGACGTGAGACCGTTCCCCGGGAGGAACTGTTCATGACTATCCAGTCCGTAGATGTCCTGTACACGGCGGTGGCCACCGCGGAGAACGGCCGGGACGGCCGGGTCGCGAGTGACGACGGCAAGCTCGACGTAGTGGTGAACCCGCCCAAGGAGCTGGG
>NZ_JACEGK010000920.1:0-1461 GCF_056859195.1 Streptomyces sp. NH27 | reverse complement strand
CCCTCTCTTCCGTCCTCCCCGAGGGTCCGGAGCGCACGGCAGCAGCGCTCTCGCGCCGCCGCGCGTCCCGTGTGACCAGGCCCCTCCTCAGCGGACCGGTGCGGCTCGCGCGCCCGGTCCGCGGCTCACCACAGCCGCGAGAAGTGGATGCCCACCGTGTTCTGGTCGATGGACGTGAAGGCGGAACCGGCCACGCTGGCCGAGTTGTTCTGGTTCGAGGCGCCGGCGCCGGTGGCGGCCTGCTGAGTCGTCGTCACGTTCCCGAAGTTGCCGCCGCCCACGTTGCCGCCGCCCACAGTGCCACCGGAGTTGCTCACCACCGACGCGTTCGAGTGGCCACCCGCAATAGAACCGTCGTCGGCCGCGGCGGTGCCGGCGAACAGCACTCCCGCAAGGGGCAGTGCCGCGACGGCGGCGAGGACACGGACGGTACGGATGCTTGCCATGGTGTTCCCTCCCAGGGGACAGACTCTCTGAGGTTCGGGGAGTGGCCGGCCGACCGCTCCGCCGGCTTGTTCGGCGTCGCCATCAGCAGATTTGCCCACCCGATCGCCCGTAATGCCCCACCATGATCCGTTTCCCTCGCACGCGTGACGATCTGTCGATAAACCCGTCTTCCGCCCTTTTCTGAAGCACTCGACGCACTCGGTACGGCCGCTCACCACCCCGCGCCGGGATCAGCCGCCGAGATGCAGCGTCCCGCCGATCACCACCGGCCGCATCCCCACCCCGTCGCGCACCCACCAGCTCAGCGAGGCGTTCGGCACCTGCGCCGGCGTCGTCGCGGTCCGCGCCCCGCCGATCCCCGCAAGCACCCGCCCGACCGCGGGCACCACCGCGTCGTGCGCCACGAGCAGCACCCGCCGCCCGGCCGCCGCAGGACCCAGCTCCGTCAGGAAGTCCCTGACCCGCAACGTCACATCCGCCAACGACTCGCCGCCCGGCGGCCGGTAGAACCACTCGCCCACCCGCTCGCGCCGGTCCGCCTCCGCGGGGGCGTACGCGCGTACGGCCGGCGGCGTCATCAGTTCCAGCACGCCCATCTCCCGGTCCCGCAGCCGTTCGTCCACCAGCGCGGTCCCGTACGACGTCCCCGCCGCACCCGCGACCGACGCCATCACCTCCCACGTCCGCACCGCCCGTACATACGGTGAGCAGATCACCAACTGCGGCCGCTCCCGCGCCCCCAGCCCGGCCAGCCACTGCCCCAACGCCTCCGCCTGGCGTACCCCGGTCGCCGACAGCGGCACCTGCGCGTCGGTCGCCTCCTCCACCCCCAGGTCCGCGTCAGCGGTCTCCACGGCGCGCGCGAACACCTCGTTCGCCGTGCTCTCCCCGTGCCGCACCACCGTCAGCCGCGCCAACTCACAGCCGTACGGCACCGATCCGTCCACCACCGGGGCTCCTCCTCCACCGCGGCACCGCGCGTGACCGCGTACGCCCCAACCTATGGCGCCACCC
>NZ_JACEGK010000919.1:0-1461 GCF_056859195.1 Streptomyces sp. NH27 | reverse complement strand
ATCTGCGGCGCCGCGTGGTCGTGGTAGGGCCAACTCCCCACGGAACTGGGCACACAGGTCCAAGTGTAGGTGTAAGTGCCCTGGTAAGGAACGGCTGTTCCGGGTGCGTCGGGCATGTCCGCCATCCAGGCACCGTCATTTGACGGGGTGTACCGCACACCGTGCGGGTGCATGCTGTGCGGCCACTTGTAGTGCGCGTCGTTGTTGCGGAAGTGCACCTTGATGACGTCGCCGACCTCGGCACGCAGCACGGGGCCGGGGATGCCGCTGTTCGCGCCGATGCCGTGCGGGCCGAGGTCGGCCGGCAGCGGCTGCTCCCAGTTCGGGGTGTAGGCGCGGTAGCCGATCGCCTGATACGTCGTCTGGTCGGCGGTGAAGGTCATGCCGGTCATGCCGTCGCGCCCGTTCGGCACGGCGTTGTGCGCGAAGGAGTCGGCCTGGATCCAGTACTCGCGGACGCGCCCGCCGCCGGTCGCCCGGAAGGCGTCCGCGGCGAAGGGGTCGGTGCCGGTGCCGGTGCCGCTTCCGGTGGCGGCCTCGGCGGGTGCGCCGGACAGCGCCAGCGCGGCGGCCGCACCGCCGCCGGTCAGCGCGCGCAGCAGGTTCCGGCGGCCGCGGTCTCGGCGCGGTTCACGTACCGGCTCCGGTGACATGGACGTCCTCTCGCTCGGGGTGCTGGTCGGGCGCCCGGCGTCCCTGAAGGGCACTCAGGTGGTCCGCCGGGCACGGACTGCGGGCGTTGCCGCCGCGTTTCCACTGTGAAGGGCGCCGGTGGAGGTGGGCTGGTGCCCCGCCCGAGAGGGTGACCGAACCAGGCAGGTGGCGGTGCCGGCCACCCGAAGAGCGGACGCGGTCACCCTCATGCGGCTCTCTCCGGTGGCGGTCCCGCCGGGGCTGGCCGACGGTGAGCTTGCCGTCACTTGTGCTTGTCGGGCTGACACGTTGTCAGCCGGCGCGGGTCGTCGGCGGAAGGAATCGTCCCCATGCGTATTGCCCGCACCCTCGTGGCCGGAGCCGCGCTCACCGCCTGCCTCGCCATCGCCGCGCCGGCCGCCAACGCCGCGGGTGCCGTCAACATCTACGACCCGAGCGGCCAGGGCTCGTCGGCGTCGTCCTCCTCGTCCGCCTCCGCGTCGGATTCCGGTAAGTACTCGCACTCGTCCGACAGCGACAGTTCGCAGGGCTGGACCGGCCAGGGCTCGGACGGCCAGGGCTCGGACGGCGGCCAGTGGCACAAGCCGCACGGCGGCATGCACACCGGTGGCGGCGGCATGTCGCTGGCCGGCGGCAGCAGCCTGGCGGCCGGTTCGGTGCTGCTGCTCGGCGGCCTGGGTGCCGGCGCCTATGTCCTGCGCCGTCGTCGCGGTACGGCAGGGGCCGGCGCCCTCGCCTGACCCGTCCCACCGACCGGCCGCCGTTCGGCCGGTCCGCAGTGGCCACCGCCGCGGTACGGCGGTGGCC
>NZ_JACEGK010000918.1:0-1466 GCF_056859195.1 Streptomyces sp. NH27 | reverse complement strand
CGGCGGGGCGCGGTGGGACGGGGCGCGGGGCGCGGCCGGGTCAGAGGCGTTCGACGACGGTGGCGACGCCCATGCCGCCGCCCACACACAAGGTGGCGAGGCCGTAGCGCTGGTCGCGGCGCTCCAGTTCGTCGATGAGGGTGCCCAGGATCATCGCCCCGGTCGCGCCGAGCGGGTGGCCGAGCGCGATGGCGCCGCCGTTGACGTTGACCTTGTCGATACTGACGCCGAGGTCGGCCGCGAAGCGCAGCACGACCGCCGCGAACGCCTCGTTCATCTCGATCAGGTCGATGTCGCCGACGCTCAACCCGGCCTTGGCCAGAGCCTTGCGGGACGCGGGGGCGGGGCCGGTGAGCATGATGGTCGGCTCGGAGCCCGAAACAGCCGCGGACAGGATGCGGGCGCGCGGGGTGAGGCCGTAGCGCTCGCCGACCTCGCGGTTCCCGATGGCGACCAGCGCCGCGCCGTCCACGATGCCGGAGGAGTTGCCGGCGTGGTGGACGTGGTTGATCTTCTCCACCCAGTGGTACTTCTGGAGCGCGACCGCGTCGAAGCCGCCGGCGTCGCCGATGGTGGCGAAGGACGGCTTGAGCGCGGCCAGCGACTCGGGAGTGGTGCCCGGGCGCATGTGCTCGTCGCGGTCCAGGACGGTCAGGCCGGCGCGGTCCACGACCGGGACGACGGAACGGTCGAAGCGACCCTCCTTCCACGCCTCGGCGGCGCGCTCCTGCGACAGGGACGCGTACGTGTCGACGTCGTGCCTGCTCCAGCCGCCGATGGTGGCGATCAGGTCGGCGCCGATGCCCTGGGGCACGAAGCCGGTCTCGAACGACGTCATCGGGTCCATCGCCCAGGCGCCGCCGTCGGAGCCCATGGCGACGCGGGACATCGACTCCACTCCGCCGGCCAGCACCAGGTCCTCCCAGCCCGAACGGACCTTCGCCGCGGCGAGGTTGACCGCTTCGAGGCCCGAGGCGCAGAAGCGGTTCTCCTGCACGCCTGCGACGGTGTCGGGCAGGCCCGCGGCAATGGCGGCGATCCGGGCGATGTCGGAGCCCTGGTCGCCGATCGGGCTGACCACACCGAGCACGATGTCGTCGATCGCCGCCGGGTCCAGGTTCGGGAAGCGGCGGCGCAGTTCGTGGATGAGGCCGACGACGAGGTCGATCGGCTTGGTGCCGTGCAGGGAGCCGTTGGCCTTTCCGCGCCCGCGCGGGGTGCGTACGGCGTCGTAGACGTAAGCGTCGGTGCTCAACGTCGTGCCTTTCGGTGAGGGATCACGGATGGGGTGGCGCTGGTGCGTCGGGGCCGGTCAGCCGGAGGGATCGCGGGCAGGCGCGGGGTCGGTGGCGGGTGCGGGGTCGGCAGTACGCGCTGCCCTGGCAGGTGCGGGGTCGATGACAGGCACGTCGGCAGTACGGGCTGCGCCGTCGGTACGAGCCGCGCCGTCGGCGCGTATCAGTGCG
>NZ_JACEGK010000917.1:0-1470 GCF_056859195.1 Streptomyces sp. NH27 | reverse complement strand
GTCCACGGTCACTACGTCGTCGGACGTAGCGACGGCACCCGTGCGCGCCCGCCCGGACGGCCGGTCCGACGACTCCGCGGACGCGTCGGCATCCGGCTGCGATCGCGGCTCCGAGCTGGGATCTTCGATGCCGTCCTGCGTGTGCGCGGGCGGTGCGTCCGCCGCGTCGCCCGCCGTCTGCTCCTCGGGGCCGCCCTCGGTCACCCGCACTTCTGGCGCCTCCATGGGCAATCGGAACACCGCCAGCCTCGGATCTGTGGCCGGGTGGATACCCGGCTCCCCCGACGTCTCGTGCTGCTGCTCCCTGCCGGGGGCGTCGCCCGCCACGCAGACCTCCTCCACACATCGTGATGACTCATGCACAAGCTTGGGCAAAAACGCCCATAGACGGCGCCCTTACCGGTCCTCGACCGCACTGGCAAGTGTCCCGCGACAGGCGCGCAGCCCGTCTGCGACACCCCATCCACCCCGTAGACGAGAACGACATACCACCCGGTTCCCGTCGATAAGGCGAAGGCGCTCTCGACAGGCCGGTGTGAGAGGCGTCACCCTGTCATTCATCCACGCGGGGAGGCATGGATGGGCAAGAGCCGCAGAACAATCCCGGAAGAGCTGTTGCTGCTCGCCCTGGACCCGACCACCGGGACCACGGCGCAGCCGCAGTCGCTCGACCTCGGCCTCGCCGGGGCGCAGCTCGTCGAGCTGGCCCTGGCCGGACGGATAGCCCCTGACGGGGATCGTATAGCCGTGGTGCACCCACGGCCGACAGGAGATCCGACTCTGGACTCCGCGCTCGAACTGCTGCGACGCCGCGGCAGCCCGGTGCGCGCCGTCCACTGGATCGGCGGGCCCCGACTGGGGCTGCGCCAGACGTATCTCGCGCACCTGGAGCGGTGCGGCATGGTGCATGCCGTGCCGGGTCAGATGTGCGGGGTGCTGCCGACCACTCGGTACCAGGCGACCGACAGCGCGGTCAGCCGGGAGATCAGGTCCCGGCTGGACAGTGCGATCCGCACCGGCGTGCCGCCGGACCCGCGGACCGCGGCGCTCGCCGCGCTCGCCCATGCCGTGGGCCTCGGCAAGCACCTGTACCCGGGCAACGAGGGCCGGTCATCGCGATCGCGCCTGCGCGACCTGATCAGGTACGACCCGATGGGCGGCCTCGTGGCGCACGCCGTCATGGATGTGCAGAACGGGGTGGCGGCACAGCCCAAGCGTCCGCCGGCCCAGGCGCAGCGCTCCGCGGGGCACAGCGGGATGGCACGGGCAGGAGCCCGGTGACCTGACCGACGGCAGGCCGACAGCATACGTCGTTCACGCGACACACAGTACACATCAGGTTGCTGCCCGTACACATGGCGGTGGCGGTGCCCTCCGGGCCTTGCGGCGGGAGTGTGCACCGCGACCGCGAATCCCGCCCGGGGCCAAAGGCGTTCGGGAGCCGCTGTGGCGCGCGGGGCGGCGGCGTGC
>NZ_JACEGK010000916.1:0-1472 GCF_056859195.1 Streptomyces sp. NH27 | reverse complement strand
CTCGAGCTGGGCGCCGCGGTCGTAGGCGCGGTCGAGGGTGTCGGCGAGGCTGATCATCCCGTGGTTGCGCATGAGGCAGGCGCTGCGGCCGTCACGGAGGGCGTGCAGGACGGCGTCGGCGAGCTCGGGTGTGCCGTAGAGGGCGTAGTCGGCGACGCGCACCGGCCCGCCGAGCTCGGCGACCATGTAGTGGATCGCGGGCAGTTCGGTGAGCAGCGTGGAGACGGCGGTGGCGTGCGGCGCGTGGGTGTGCACGATCGCACGCGCGGAGGTGCCGCGGTAGACGGCGAGGTGGAGCGGGAGTTCGCTGGTGGGCCGGAGGGTGCCGCGCACCTGCTGCCCGGCGGCGAGGTCGACGCCGACCACGTCGTCGGGTCCCAGCCGGTGGTAGGGCACGCCGGTCGGGGTGACGAGCACCAGGTCGTCGCCGACGAGCGCGGAGACATTGCCGGAGGTGCCGACCACCAGGCCGTCGGCGACGGTGCGACGGGCCGCGTCGACCACGTCCGACCAGGTCTTCTGTTCTGCGTTGTGCACAGGGTGCCCCTTGCTGCCGTTGGTGCCGCGAGTGACGGTTCGAGGGTGCCGCGGACCGTTGCCGAGCCCCCCGGGCCGGCAGTAGCGTCCCCACACCACCCACGGCGTGCCCGGGCGGCGGGCCGGGCACACGTGAGCCGACACGGAATCACGGAATCGCGGGAACATCATGGGCACGGTCAACGGCGGCATCTCGTTCTGGTACGCGGGCACCGGAGTTCCGGTGCCGCGCGAGCCGCTTCCCGGCGACGCGGACGCCGACGTGGTGATCGTGGGCGGCGGCTACACCGGGCTGTGGACGGCGTACTACCTCAAGCAGGCGGCGCCCTCCTTGCGGATCACCGTGCTGGAGGCCCGGTTCTGCGGGTACGGCGCGTCGGGCCGTAACGGCGGGTGGCTCTACAACGGCGTCGCGGGCCGGGACCGCTACGCGGCGCTGCACGGGCACCAGGCCGCGGTATCGCTCCAGCAGGCGATGAACGACACCGTCGGCGAGGTGGTGGAGGTCGCCGCGCGGGAGGGCGTCGAGGCCGACGTCCACCACGGTGGAGTGCTCGAAGTGGCCTACTCCTCCGCGCAGTTGGCGCGGCTGAAGGCGTACCACGAGGCGGAGGTCTCGTTCGGGGAGAAGGACCGGCTGCTGCTCGGTGCGGCCGGGACGGCGCGGCGGGTGCGGGTGGCCGGCACGGTCGGCGGCACCTGGACCCCGCACGGCGCGCGGGTGCACCCGGCGAAGCTGGTGCGGGGGCTGGCCGCAGTTGTGGAGCGGCTGGGCGTGACCGTGCACGAGGGCACCGCCGTGACCGCGATCCGCCCGGGGCGGGCGGTGACCCCGTACGGGACGGTCCGGGCGCCGTACGTGCTGCGCGGCACCGAGGGCTTCACGGCGGGCATGCGCGGCCAGCGGCGGACCTGGCTGCCGATGTACTCCTCGA
>NZ_JACEGK010000915.1:0-1477 GCF_056859195.1 Streptomyces sp. NH27 | reverse complement strand
CCACCTCGCCGCTCACAGGAACGTCTGGCCCTCGCCCCGGTACGTCGGCACCTCCGACACCACCCGGTCGCCCTCGATCAGCCGCAACTGGTCGAAGCGCTCGCACAGTTCGCCCGCCTTCGCGTGCCGGAACCACACCTTGTCGCCGATCAGCAGGTCGTCGGCGGCCGAGCCGAGCAGCGGGGTCTGCACCTCGCCCGGCCCCTCCTGCCCGTCGTAGCGCAGCCCCTCCGGCAGGTACGGCACCGGCAGCCGGTCGGGGCCCGCGGCGCCCGAGGCCGGGTAGCCGCCGCCGAGCACCGCCACCACGCCGACACCGGGACGGCGCACCACGGGCATGCCGAACAGCGCGGCAGGGCGGCCCCGGAAGGAGCTGTAGTTGTCGAACAGCCGCGGCACATACAGGCCGGAGCCGGCCGCGATCTCGGTGACCGCGTTCTCCGCCGCGGTGGACTGCACGCTGCCGGTGCCGCCGCCGTTGACGAACTCCAGGTCCGGTACGACCGCCCGGACCGCACGCACCGCCTCCGCGCGCCGCGCCGCCAGCTCCCGGCGCGCGGCGGACTGCATCAGCCGGATGGCCAACGACCGCGCGGGGCGGCCCTTCAGCGTGTCACCGACGCCCGCGATGTGCCCTTCGTAGGCCATGATCCCGACCACCCGGAACCCCGGCCGGGCACCGACCGCGCGGGCGGTGTCGGCTATCCGCTCCGGCGAGTGCAGCGGCGAGCGCAGCGCGCCGATCCGCAGCCGCCCGCCCAACTTCCGCAGGCTCGTGTCGAGTTCGAGACAGACCCGGACCGTCTCGGTGCCGCCCGCGCCGCGTGCCGCGTCGATCAGGTCGAGCTGCGCGAGGTCGTCGACCATCACCGTGACCGTACGGGCCAGCTTCGGGTCGGCGGTCAGCTCGGCGAAGCCGTCCCGGTCGGCGGACGGGTAGGCGAGCAGGATGTCGGTGAAGCCGGTACGCGCCAGCCACAGCGACTCGGCGAGGGTGAAGGACATGATGCCCTCGAAACCCTCGCGGGCCAGGGCGCGTTCGAGCAGCGCGCGGCAGCGCACCGACTTCGAGGCGATCCGGATCGGCTTCCCACCCGCCCGCCGGACCAGGTCCGCGGCGTTCGCGTCGAAAGCATCGAGATCCACGATCGCCAGCGGCGCGTCGAGGTGTGCGGTGGCCCGGTCGTACCGGACCCGGTCGGCAGTGTGGTGGGCCATGAGCGCAGCCTGCCAGACACACCTACCGAGCGGTAGACCCTTCGGCGCCGCCCTGTGGCAACCGCACCCTGCGGCAACCCCGTAGAGTGACGCGCACATTGACGGGAACGGTCACGAGGGAGCGCCGGGTGAGCACCGGAGTGGACAACGGAAGCACCTCTCCCGCCTCCTTCCCCACTCTGCGGCCCACTGCCGGCCGACCACCGTCCGGGCCGCCCCCGCCGCCGGCCGGCCCGCCGCAGCCGGAGCGCCCAACTCC
>NZ_JACEGK010000914.1:0-1482 GCF_056859195.1 Streptomyces sp. NH27 | reverse complement strand
CTGGAGCGTCCCCGAGCCCGAAGGGGTCACGGTGGAGACGACGGGCGGCCGAGTGAACGTCACGTGGTGGTCCGCGGACCCGATCGCCCCCTTGAGTCCCTGGGCACAGGGCGGCGAGCGGGAGCTGCCGAATGCGTGCGTTACATATTTGGAGAGATGGTGCGGAGCGAGAGGGTGGGGTCCGCACTGGTGTCCACGGTCAACATGCCTTTCTGACCTGGCATTTCATGTTCCGTCTCTTGGGCTGATGTCGTGCGGGAGGCCGGCCGAGCGACGGCTGGTCCTCTCCGGGGCCGGTCGGGGAGGTCTCTTGGCGGCGGTTTGTGTACCTGAGTATGTCACCCAACTATGTACCGCGCAAGTCTGTAACCGTGACACCTTGTAATTTTCTGTACCGGCTAGTGGTCTGCACCACTAGGAGAATTGTAGCAGCTTGGAAACGCTGGATAAAGGGGGCGGTGCTCGGTTTTCTTCGGGCCGGGTTCCCCTTCTTAGTTTCTGTCCCGCGTTACAGTATGGGGCTGTTCGTGAAATGTATTCTGTGTTCTCTATCCGTCTGGAATTACTCCCTCGGGGTTGGTGGGTCTCATCGGAGGGGCAAGGTTTCCTAGGGAGGCGTGCGATCCTCATGACGTGATGGACTTCTGGTTGGGGGCCTTCTTTCCGCTGTGCCTGAGAGCGCTCTCATCGGCGCGGCTAAGAGCAAGGACGGCCACGGCCACGGCCGCGCCGGCGGGGAAAGGGGGTGGCGCGGGCCGAGCTCCGGCTGGACAGGCGGCCGGCCGGGGACGAGTGCGTGCAGCCGGTCCAGGACGGCCGGCGTACTCCGCCGAGTCCGGGACGTGCAGATCGGCGGGCGCGGGCGGGGTGTGGCTGAAGGCGCGAGCGGCGAGCACGGCCTCGGCCGGGCCGGATCGGCCCCCAACAGGCGCTGCAGCACGGTCGCGTAGCCGGCGGCGCCCGAATCCGGGGCGCCAGCCAGGGCGGCCGCGGTCGCGGGCCGGCGAGCCGCGGCAGCCAGCTCCCGCAGGTCCTCCAGTTCGATGGCGGTGTGCCGCAGCACGGTCGCGGGCGAGCGGCCGGGCCGGCGCAGCGCGGCCAGCATCCACAGGGGTCGACTCTGCGATAGCCGCGACGTCGCCGCCGGCAAGACCTGTCAGCGCGCGGGGCGGTGGCGGGCGTTCGGGCCGCCGCGGCTGCGCATGGCGGTGCCGGCCTCGGTGAGCACGCGGTGCACGAACCCATACGAGCGCCCGCAGCCGTCGGCGAGGGTCCGGATCGAGGCCCCCGCGCGGTACGCCTTCTTCAGCTGGGCCCCGAGCTTGAGCCGGGCCGGCCCAGTGACGTGGACGCGGCGTCCCAGCATGTCGGCGGCTCCTCCTTCGCGTTACCGGGCGTGGACGGCTACTGGGCGGGCGGCGACGACGCCGGCGTTGACCAGGGCGGGCCTCACCGGCCGCCGCTGGCGCGGGCGGTCGGCGG
>NZ_JACEGK010000913.1:0-1491 GCF_056859195.1 Streptomyces sp. NH27 | reverse complement strand
CACCGACACCCACACCCACGCCGACCAAGACCGGTACCCCCAAACCGACACCCACACGGACCGGTTCCGAGTCGTGCCCGCCCAGTGAAACGCCGAAGCCGCACCACCCCGGAAGCGGTGGCTACGGGCAGCACGCAGGCGCGTAACCGTCACGCGCTGGTCCCCAGCTGGCTCTCCATCGAGTCGTTCACCACGGGTCGTTCACCCGCGTGTGCCCGCCGCTCAGCCAGGGCGGGCGCAGCCGAGCAGGCGAAGGAACGAGCCGGCGGCGGTCAGGCCGTCGTCATCCGCACCGGTCACGCCGAGGACGACGTCGGCGCACCCGTCGCAGTCCCGGCCTCCGCCACCGCCGTGTGCGCGCGCTGCCGCCGGGACGGCGTTCGCCACCACCGCGGGGAACCGTAGTACGTACGGCCGGGGTGAGTCCGTCGGGAGTCCGGGGTGGGCCCGGGTGCTGTCACCAGGCCAGGGTGTCGTCCATCGACCGCTGCCAGTAGGTGGTGTTGAGGGAGTCGTCGATGTAGACGCCCGCGGCGGGCAGCGACGGGTGGGCGCCCGTACCGTCGTTGCATGCGGTCAGGGAGAGCGCGCCGAGCACGACGGTCGCGGCGGCACCGAGGAGACGGGTACGGGTGTTTCGGATGGTGGACATGTGGCCGTGCCTCTTTCGCGGTTCGGGTGGTTGTGGTGCTTGGATGAACGGAGCTTGTGCGGTGATCCGTCCCAACTGCCATGCACAGCGGGCAGATGAGGACAGCGGAGCGCCGAAATCCGCTCTGAGCGGGGGGAATACGGTGCCCCTGGAACGCTGGAACGGGACACTGTGAAATGGAGGAACGGGTGTCGGGTGCGGCAGGAGCCAGGGAGACGGACCAGTTCGCGACGCTTCTGCACGAGCTCAAGGACCGCTCGGGACTGAGCTACGGGGGGCTGGCCAAGCGACTGCACATGAGCACGTCGACACTGCACCGCTACTGCAACGGGACCGCGGTCCCGAACGAGTACGCGCCGGTGGAGCGCCTCGCGCGGGCATGCCGGGCGACGCCGCAGGAACTCGTGGAACTGCACCGGTGCTGGGTCCTGGCGGATGCGGCGCGCAAGCTCAGGGGGGATCAGGCGGCAGCCACGCGGGCCGAGGCGGCCGACTCGGGTGACGCCGCGGCGGGCGCGGCGGCGGGCGCGGCAGCCGGCCCGGGCGTGGATTCGTCCGCTCTTTCGGCCGCGGATTCGGCCGCAGGTCCGGCGATGGGTCCGCCGACGGGTCCGACCCCGGCTCCGGCCGCGGCCAACGTCGCGGCTCAGGGCGCCGGTGCGGCCCGCACCCCGGCCTCCCCCGCGCAGGGCGCGGACGGCAGCGCGGGTGGCGGGGCGGTGGGCGGGGCCGACGGCGGGACGGAGGTACCTGACGAGTCGGATGGGCCGGTCGTCGTCCGCCTCCCGCGCGGATCCGACTCGCCGCGACGGCTCCGTACCGTGCTGATCGCCACCGCC
>NZ_JACEGK010000912.1:0-1511 GCF_056859195.1 Streptomyces sp. NH27 | reverse complement strand
GCGCGGAGCGAGGGCTACTGCGCGCCGAGCCCGGCGGCGCTCACCGTCGGCCTGCCCTGCTCCTTGAGCACCTTGTTGAGCAGCGTGAGGTCGTAGATCCCGTCCAGCTCCGGCGCCTTGAGCAGGCCCGCCGACACCGCGTGTTCGGCCTCGGCCTTGGCGGTGTCCGCCAGCGGGTCGTCGAGCAGCTGGATGGACTTCCACGCCGGGTCGAGCTGGCTGGCCGGCAGCGCCTTCTGGGTCAGCGCCTTGATCTGGGTGTTCGCGTCGGCCTTCGCCCGGTCGGGGTTGGCGTTGATCCAGGCGTTGGTCCTCACCGAGCCGCGCAGCACCGCCTCGACGACGTCGGGGTGCGCCTTGAGGAACTTCTGCGACACGATCACGTTGGTGATCACGAACTGCTTGTCCGGCCACAGCGAGCTCTCGTCGAGCAGCACCTTCGCGCCCTCGTCCACCAGCTTCGACGCGGTGGGCTCCGGCACCCACGCGCCGTCGATGGAGCCGCTGGCGTACGCCTGCGGGGCGAGCGAGTTGTCGGTGCGGACCACCGACACGTCGCCCTTGCCGCTCTGCGCGTCGACCTTCCAGCCCTTGGACCTGATGAAGTTCAGCAGCGCCACGTCCTGGGTGTTGCCGAGTTGCGGGGTGGCGATCTTCTTGCCCTTGAGATCCGCGATGGTCTTGATCTTCTTCGGGTCGACCACCAGCTTGACGCCGCCCGAGGCCGATCCCGAGATGATCTTCAGGTCGGAGCCCTTGGACTGGGTATAGCCGTTGATGGATGGCGAGGGCCCGATCCAACCGATGTCGATCGAGCCGGCGTTGAGCGCCTCGATCTCCGCGGGACCCGCGTTGAAGGTGGACTGCTTGATCTTGGTGCTGCCCAACTCCTGCTGGAAGAAGCCCTCTTTCAGGCCGACCAGTGCGGTGGCGTGGGTGAGGTTCGGGAAGTAGCCGATCCTCACCTTGTCGGTGGAGAGCTTCTTGGTGTTCGTGCTGCCGCCGGCGGCGGCCGGCGCGGTGGAGGCGGAGTTGTCGTCCGACTTGCTGGAGCCGTAGCCGCAGGCGGCCAGTGCGCCGAAGAGGATCGGCAGGGCGGCGGCCGCGGCGACGAGTCTGCGGCGGCGGGAGGTGCGCAGGGCGGATATGCGGGGCAGGGCAGACACGGGTGTGTCCCTTCGTAGGCCCCGGCGTGTCGCGCCCGTTGTGGCTAGGGCGCGGCCGGAGTGGCGTCAGGTCCTCGAAAGCGGTGCCGCGGCAGGGTACGCCGGGCACGGCCGGGGCATCGCGGATGCGTCGGACGTACCGGGTGTGCGGCGCGCACGGGGTGTGCGGCGCGCACGGGGCGTGTGCGGCGCACGGCGGTGGCCGCGGCGGTGGTGCGGGTCGCGGCCGGGCGGGTCAGCCCGCACATCGTGCGACCCCGCCCGTTCCGGCGCCGAGCGTGCCGCTGCCGACCCGCCCGCCTTCTATCGCGAAGCCCGAGAAGGCTTCCTGAGCCAGGGCCTGTC
>NZ_JACEGK010000911.1:0-1519 GCF_056859195.1 Streptomyces sp. NH27 | reverse complement strand
CCGGTGAGCGAGCGTCACGCAGTGATCGTGGGGGCCGGCATGGCCGGCGTGCAGACGGCCGTCGAGCTGCGCCAGCAGGGCTGGCGCGGCCGCATCACCCTGTTGGGAGACGAACCGCACCCGCCGTACGACCGCCCGCCGCTGTCCAAGGCGGTGCTGCTCGGCGCGGAGGGCGGCGCCCTCACCGACGTGCACTTCGACGTCGACTTCGACGCGCTGGGCGTGGACCTGCGGCTGGGCGTGCACGCGCAGGCGCTGCGGGCCGAGCGGCATGAATTGATCACCGACACCGGCCGGGTGGGCTACGACGCGCTCGTGCTGGCGACCGGCGCCTACGCGGTGGTCCTGCCGGGCACGGCCGGCCTGCCCGGCGTCCACCCGCTGCGCACCCTGGACGACGCGGCCGCGCTGCGCCCCGTACTCGACCGGCGCGAGCATGTCGTGGTGGTCGGCGCCGGCTGGATCGGCGCCGAGTTCGCGACGGCGGCCCGGCAGGCGGGTTGCGAGGTGACGGTCGTGGAGGCCGCCGACCGCCCTCTCGCCGGAGTGCTGCCCGCGTCCGTCACGGCGCACATGACCGGCTGGTACGAGGAAGCGGGCGTGACCCTGCTGACCGGCATGGCGGTGGCCGTGGTCGAGGCGGGCGGCGTGATGCTCGCCGACGGCAGCAGGCTGGCGGCCGGCGCGGTGGTGGTCGGCGTCGGCGCCCGGCCCTCCACCGGCTGGCTGGCCGGCTCCGGGGTGACCCTCGACCCCCAGGGCGCGGTCCGGGCCGACGAGCAGCTGCGGACGACCGCGCCCGACGTGTACGCGGTCGGCGACTGCGCGTCCTTCCCCTCGACCCGCTACAACCGGCGCCTGCTCATCCACCACTGGGACAACGCGGTCCAGGGGCCGCGCACCGCCGCCGCGAACCTCCTCGGCGGGGACGAGGCGTACGACCCGGTGCCGTACTTCTGGTCCGAGCAGTTCGGGCGCTTCGTGCAGTACGCCGGGTTCCACCGGGACGACGACCAGTTGCTCACCCGCGGGGACCCCTCCGGCGCCTCCTGGTCGGTGCTGTGGCTGCGCCGCGGCGTGCTGGTGGCGCTGCTGGCGGTGGGGCGTCCGCGGGACATGGCGCAGGCCCGCAAGCTGATCGCGAAGGGGTTCGAGCCGGACCCGGTACTCGCCGTGGACCCGGCGGTGCCGCTGAAGTCCGCGGTGGCGCGCTGAGCGGCCCGGGTGGACCGGCGGACCCCACTACCGTGACGGCTCAGCGGTGGGAGCGATTGTCGGTCGCAGGTGGCAGGCTTGTCCCGTGACTGTTTTCTCGTCGGTTGACGCACATATTGACGCTCTCGTCCCCTCCTGGCTCACCTTGCCCGAGGTCGCGGAGTGTCTCGGCATCGAAGTGACCCGGATCCGGCCGCTGATCAAGGAAGGTCAGCTCATCGCGGTCCGCCGCGGGGAGAACAAGGCCCTGATGGTGCCCAGCGAGTTCATCGGGGACGGGAAGATCGTCAAAGGGCTGCCAGGC
>NZ_JACEGK010000910.1:0-1520 GCF_056859195.1 Streptomyces sp. NH27 | reverse complement strand
GCCCGCGGTACGGCGAGAGCTCCCTCCTGCGCGTGGCGGCCGGCACGTCCCGTCCCGTATCCCCACGCCATGTCAGGAGTGCGTTCGTGTCCGCGAACACCGCCGCCGGCAGCACCGGTCCGGCCGAGCCCCGCAACCGTTCGTCCATACCCAAGGTCCCGTTCTGGGCGCAGATCATCGCCGGCCTCGTCCTCGGGGCGCTGCTCGGCTGGCTCGCCCGCAGCCAGGACATCAGCTGGCTCACCACCACGCTCGACAAGATCGGCAGCCTCTTCATCCAGCTGCTGAAGCTGGCCGTGGGCCCGCTGGTCTTCTTCGCGATCCTGGTGTCGATCACCAACCTCCGCAAGGTCAACAACGCGGCCAGGCTGGCCGCCAGGACGCTGCTCTGGTTCATGATCATGTCGCTGATCGCCGTCGCCATCGGCATCGCGATCGGCCTGATCACCAACCCCGGCTCCGGCACCGGCCTCACCGCCAAGGACGGCAAGCTGCCGCAGCACTCGGGCTCCTGGATCGACTTCCTCACCGGCATCATCCCGACCGACGTCATCACGCCCTTCACCGAGCTGAACGTCCTGCAGATCGTGTTCATGGCGGTGATCGCCGGCATCGCGGTGCTGAAGGTCGGCGAGCGCGCCAAGCCCGTCCTCACCCTGAGCGAGGTCGTCCTCGAACTGCTGCAGACCGCCCTGTGGTGGGTCATCCGGCTCGCGCCCCTGGGCACCGTCGGCCTGATCGGCTACGCCATCGCCTCCTACGGCTGGGACCTGATCGGCAAGTACGCGACATTCACCGCCGACGTCTACGTGGGCTGCGCGCTGGTCCTCTTCGGCGTCTACCCGCTGCTGCTGGCGACGGTCGCCAAGGTCAACCCGCTGCAGTTCTTCAAGGGCGCCTGGCCCGCGATCCAGCTGGCGTTCGTGTCCCGCTCCTCGGTGGGCACCCTGCCGGTGACGCAGAAGTCGGCGGAGCGACTCGGCGTGCCGAAGACGTACACCTCCTTCGCGGTGCCGTTCGGCTCGACCACCAAGATGGACGGCTGCGCGTCGATCTACCCGGCGATCGCGTCGATCTTCGTGGCGCAGATCTTCGACGTGCACCTCGGCGTGCAGGACTACGTGCTGATCGCGTTCGTCTCGGTGGTCGGCTCCGCGGCGACGGCCGGCCTCACCGGCGCGACGATCATGCTGACGCTCACCCTGTCCACGCTCGGCCTGCCGCTGGAGGGCGTCGGCCTGCTGATGGCGATCGACCCGATCCTGGACATGATGCGCACCGCCACCAACGTGGCGGGCCAGATCGTGGCGCCGATCATCGTGGCCGCGCAGGAGGACATCCTCGACCGCGAGGCGTTCAACGCGGCCACCGCGTCCCCGGTCGACGACGACGTCGACGTGCACCGCGACCAGGACGAGAGCCTGGACCGCGAGCTGACCGCGGCCGTCTAAGACCGCGGCCGTCCAGCGACGGACCGGCGGGCTGCCGCCGAACATGACGACGGGCCTGCTCTCCCCCAC
>NZ_JACEGK010000909.1:0-1528 GCF_056859195.1 Streptomyces sp. NH27 | reverse complement strand
GCGGTAGAGGGGGTCCATCTCCGGCGGGACCTGGCGGACCTCGGTCTGCTCGTTGCGCTGCCGGGCGGCGCTGAGCTGGGACTCCCACGGGTGCGGGCCCTGGGCCTGCGGCGGTCCCTGCGCCTCGGAGGCCGGCAGCACGCGGGTGCCGTCGGCTGCACCGGACACGTGGGCCGCATCGGCGGCGTTCGCGGCCCCGCGGTAGGGGTCCGACGACAGCACCCCGGTCGCCGCGTTCGCGTCGTACGCCGAGCTGCCGGTCGGCAGCACCTGGGTGGGTTCGGCGTCGCCGAAGGCCCCGGCGGCCGCGAGGTCGCCGGTACCCGGCACCAGCGCCGGGTCGGCCTCGGGCCCGAGCAGCGCGCCCACCCCGAGCGCCGCCTCGGCCTGCGCCGGACTGGCGTGCACCCCCACGCCCGCGGCGACCACCCGCAGCGCCCGCGCCAGGTTCTCCGCGCTGGGCCGCTGCTCGGGGTCCTTGCGCAGGCAGCGCTCGATGACCGTCCACAGCGGCTCCGGCACGTTGCCGGGGCGCTCCGCCTGGTCGGTCATGTGGGCGTGCAGCACCTCCAGCGCGGAATCGCCGCGGAACGGCGCGCGCCCGGTGACCAGCTCGTACATCAGCACGCCGGCGCCGTACACGTCGACCGCCGACGTCTGCGGGCGGCCCTGCGCGGACTCCGGGGCGACATAGGCCGGGGTGCCCACGAACTCCTGGGTGCGGGTCACACCCGGGGAGTCGGCCAGCCGGGCGATGCCGAAGTCCGTCAGCATCGGGTGCATCCGCTCGGCGCCGTCCTCGCCGGTGGTGGTGGCGAGCAGCACGTTGGCGGGCTTGAGGTCGCGGTGCACGATGCCGTCGGCGTGGCTGGCGGCGAGCGCGTCCGCGACCGCCGCGGTCAGCAGCGCGGTGGCGATCGGGCTGAACGGGCCGTTGTCCCGCAGGTAGCGGTGCAGGTCGGGGCCGTCGATGAGATCCATGACCAGCGCGAGCAGGTCGCCCTCCACCACCAGGTCGCGGACCTGCACGATGTGCGGGTGGCGCAGCCGCAGCAACGCGGAGCGCTCGCGCAGGAAGCGCATCACCACGTCCGGGTCGCCGGCCAACTCCTCCTTGAGCACCTTGACCGCGACCAGGGTGCCGTCGTCGTCGCGCACCCGGGCACGCCAGACGGTCCCGGTGGCGCCGCGTCCGAGCGGTTCCTCCAGAAGGTATTTGCTGCCTACCGGCCGCACGTCATGCGCTCCCTGCTGCGTAATGTCTTCGATTCCGGTCCGGCCCAGCGTAGAGCCT
The DNA here is from genome assembly GCF_056859195.1 of Streptomyces sp. NH27. NCBI lineage: Bacteria > Bacillati > Actinomycetota > Actinomycetes > Kitasatosporales > Streptomycetaceae > Streptomyces > Streptomyces sp. NH27. Next base: position 234 of record NZ_JACEGK010000909.1, on the reverse strand, counting down.
GCCGCCGCACGGCGCCGGATTCCCAGGTAGACGCTGCGCGGTGCGGCAATGGTTGCGTCCGCCGCCCCGGGTGAAGGGTGCCCTGCGCGGGCAGCGACAACCCTTGCCGGGGCGGGGGCGCCGCCCCGGAACACGCCCGCCACCCGGCCCGGAGGCGCCGCGGGCACCTCCCGGCGCCCCTGGTGGGCTCGGCCACGCGGCGAGGGGCGCCCTGCGCACGGGAAGTGGGCACCC
>NZ_JACEGK010000908.1:0-1529 GCF_056859195.1 Streptomyces sp. NH27 | reverse complement strand
CCTCCACGACGGCCTCACCGCGATCCCGGTCCTCGACGCCCCCACGGTCACCACGGTCATCGCCTGGCCGCCCCACACCCGCTCCCGCCCCATCGCAGCCCTCGTCCGGACCGCGACCCGCCTCTAGGACGTCGTGGCCGGCACGGGCAGCGGGGCGACCTCGCGGGCGAAGAAGGCTTCGTACTCCTCCGCGCGGGCGTAGAGGGTGTCGAAGCCCGCGGAGGTCTCCGCGATCAGCGCGGTGTCGGTGAAGCGGTTGGCGCCGTCCGCGTTGCCGTCGGCGTCGTACTTCACCTCGAACATGACGACGTCGCCCAGGACGACCACTTCGGGGGGACGGGGTGCCGCTGCTCGATGTCGGCGATGGTGCGGGCGTCGAGCGCCCGGATCGGATCGCCCACCTGGCTGCGTGCCCGCAGGACGTGCAACTCCCATTGCAGGTAAGGCGTCAGCGGGAATTCCACCACCCGCAGCCGCCGCTGCAAGACCCCGAGGCGCCGCGCCTCCCGCACCTGCTCGGCGTAGCTGCCGCGCCGCTCCTCGATGAGCCCGATCGCCGCTTCCCATTCTCCGGCGGCGAACGCCTCCCAACTGGCGAATCCGCGCTCTTTGAAGTGCTGGCCGCGCTCCAGTTTGTTCATATGCCGGATTCCGCTCGAAAAGATCCGGTAGAACTCCTCGTGGTACGCGGGTCGGTCGAGTCGCTCGGGCCTGGCGGCGGCGAAGGAGTCAAACACCAGGGATGTCCGGCTTCGCCGCGACGAGCATGCTCCTCGGGATCACCACCAGGCGCTCGTCCGCCCCCAGCGAGACCCCGGCCGGCAGTCGCCTGCCGAGTGACGCGGACAGGTCCCGGCCGATCACGGCGATGTCGCCGTTCTCCAGCTCCCACAGGTCAGGGCAGTCGGGACTGTCCGAGGTGACGCCCAACTCCTGGGGGGACCTGCCCAACCGCCGCCGAAAACCGGTGTCCGGATCCGCGTCCCATGGCCCTGTCACAGCTGCCCCCTCGGACCGACTTCGACCTGCACATTCCGGCATCGGGCCAACCGTAGCACCGGACCCAAAGGGGCAATATTGTTGCGGATCCGATTCCGAAAGAAACAGGCCATATCGCACTCACAGCCGAATCACCTTACCCCACCTGCGATTTATGCGATCCTATTGAGAGAAAGCACGGCAATCGAACGACTTCGAACGACACGATCAGGAGAGCAGTGGACCCGGAAATCACAGCACTCACGCAAGAAGCCGGCACCACACTGGTCACTCTGATGGCTACGGACACCTGGCAGGCGGTCCGCGGCGCCGTCATCCGGATGTGGCAAGCGCTCCAACCCGACCAAGCAGCCGCGGTCGAGACGGAGTTAACCGCTGATCAGCAGGAGGCCGAGGTCGCCGGCCTGCGCTCCTCCCGCGAGAGCGAGCACACCCTCGCCGAACTGCGGGCCCAGTGGCAGGGCAGGTTCAGGCGCATCATCGCCGCCCACCCCGAAGCCGCCGCCGAACTCCGCCGCCTCCTCAAGGAG
>NZ_JACEGK010000907.1:0-1531 GCF_056859195.1 Streptomyces sp. NH27 | reverse complement strand
CGTCTTCCCCCTCCACCCCTTCCCCCGGCGCCGGCGGTGGCGGTGGCTGCTGCGGCGGCGGTTGCTGCAGCTGACCCCCGGGCCGCACCCACCGGCCCCGTCGGCGGGTGGATAGCGGTCGGCGCAGCCGGGGTGGCTGCCTCAGCCCCCGGGGGAGTGCCGCAGTCACTCAGGCGCGCGGGGAACTCCCCCAGAGGGGGTAGCCCAGCGACCAGCCCCCACCGGCAGGTGGTCCCGGGACGGCGGTCCGACCCGTTTCGGGGGGTCGGTCACAGCGATCATCAGCGCCCGGCCGCCCGATCCTCCCGAATGTTGGACACCACGCGATTCACCATGTCCCGCACCGCCGCGGTCTCCGTGAGGAACGCCCAGTAGTCGGGGTGCCGCCCCTCCAGCGCGCCCACGGCGCGGTCGAGCCGGGCCACCGCATCATCGAGCGGCCGCGCATGCCGAGGCTCGGGCGTGCTCCGCCCCTGCATCGCCAACCGCTGCGCATCACGAATCGCGAACCGGGTCTTCTCCACCTCGCCGGTCGGGTCCTTGCTGACCTCGTTGAGCCGGCGCAGCCGATCCCCGGCGGCGGCCACGGCGCCGTCCACGTCGTCCATCTGCGTGCGTACGGTCGCCAGCCGCGAGGTCGCGTCGGCCCAGCGCTGCTCCGCACGGGCCTCGCGGGCCTCGGCGAGCGCCTGCTCGGCGAGCCGGACCGCCTGTGCGGCCTGATCCGGCACCCGTTGCAGGTCCTGCCAGCAGGCGGCGGAGAAACGGCGCCGCAACTCGCTGAGCACGGGGGCGACCCCCTCCGCCCGGGTGCCGAGCGCCTGCACCCGGGTACGCAGCGACACCAGCCGTTTGTCGATCTCCTTCGCCTGCTCGGGCAGCCGCTCGGCCTCGGCCCTGACCGCCTCCGCGGTGCGCCGCATCTCGTCGGCGCGCCGGACCGTCTCCTGCACGCCGTGCTTGCCCGCGCCCTCGTTGAGCTTCGTGAGCTCCGGGCCGAGCGAGGCGAGCCGGGCGGCCAGCGCATCCGCCTTCAGCCCCGCCGCGCGCACCGCGTCCAGCGCCTGGCTCGCCGCGAGCAGCGACTGCTTGGCCCGCTCCCGGGCGGGCGCCAGCTGGGCGAGCTGCGTCTCGGCCTTGCCCAGCAGCGGGGCGAGACCGGCCTGGTACCGCTCCAGCTCGGTCTTCGCGTTGGTCAGGTCGTCCTTCGCCCGGGTCAGCTCGGCCACGGCCCGCGAGGCCGCCGCGTGGTCCAGGCCGTCCCGGTCGATGTCGTTTGCGTCCACGGTCGCGATGTACGCGCCGCTGACCCGGTCGATCTTCTCGCCGAGCGCCCGGAAACCGTCCAGCGCCCGCCTGGCCTGCGGGGTGTCGTCCACCGCGGAGATCGTCTCGATCGAGATCTCCAGGTCCCGCTGGGCCGTGTCCAGGTCGTAGAACGCCTGGGCCGCGGCATCCTTCGCCGCCTGGGCCTCCGCACGCAGGTCGTCGCCGCGCCGCCACCACGAACGTGCCGTCGTCACAGTGACAC
>NZ_JACEGK010000906.1:0-1532 GCF_056859195.1 Streptomyces sp. NH27 | reverse complement strand
GGCCGGGAGTGAGCGCTGAACTGCGGGACGACGGCGAGGAAGTGGACCTCGTCCGGGACCAGGTGCGGCAGATGGTCCGGTACAAGGGCCTGATCGTGGCCGGCCTGGCCGTGGGCCTGGTCGGCGGCGCCTTCCTCGCCCTCGGCGGCGCGGACACGTATGCCGCGAGCAGTTCGGTGATGGTGCGGGCGGCGACCGCGGACCCGTTCGCTACGGGCGCGACGCCCGACAAGGGCATCGACATCGGCACCGAGCGGCAGTCCGCGATGAGCACGACCGTCGCCGAGGCCGCCGCGAAGGAGGTGAAGCAGCCGGTCAAGAAGTTGCAGCACTGCCTTGAGGTGACCAACCCGCCCAACACACTTGTGCTGCGCTTCACTTGCGCCGCGCCGAACGGCAAGGACGCGGCCACGTGGGTCAACGCGTTCACCAAGTCCTACCTGGACAGCCGGGAGTCGGCGACCAGGACCACCATCAAGAAGATGGTGAAGGGCTACCAGGACCAGCTCAACCCGCTGGTCAAGCAGCGCAACGACCTGCTCGACCAGATCGACGCCAGCAAGGACAGCCAGGTCATCGGCACGCTGGTGTCCGTGCAGACCAACCTGCTCAGCCGGATCACCGAACTCAACGGTGAAGTCAGCGGGTTACGGGCGCTCGACACCACCCCGGGCGTGGTGATCAAACCCGGCACGGTGCCGGACGCGCCGACCGGTCCCGGGCTGCCACTGATGCTGGGCCTCGGCGCCGCGGTCGGACTCGCGCTCGGCCTGCTCGCCGCGTGGCTGCGACTGGTCTTCGACCCGCGCCCGCGCTCGTCGGGCGAGGTCACCCGGGCGATGGACGCGCCGGTGCTCGGCACCCTGCCCCACGGGCGCGGCCGCCGCGACCGGCCGGGCCCCCAACCGCTGCTCGCCGAGGGCCAGTCCGCGGGCCGGCTCGCCGAGGAGTACCGGGCGATCGCGTTCCGGCTCGGCCACGACCGGCGGTTCGCCGAACGCCGCCGGCTGCTGGTGGTGGAGCCGCGCGGCAGCAGCGACACCGCGGCCGCCGTCGCGGTCAACCTCGCCGCGTCCTTCGCCGAGATGGGCAAGGAGGTGCTGCTCGTCGAGGCCGATCTGCGCACCCCGTCGCTGGCCGGGCGGCTGCGCTCCGCCGACCCCGGCCGCCCCGGCTGGGCCCGCACCCCGGGCCTGGGCGAGGGGGGTTGGCCCGCCGGGCTGCAACTGCCCGTGGACACCGGCGAGTACGGCTCCTTCGACCTCGTGCCCGGCCGCCGCGTGCGCAACGTGGCCCGCGCGCTGACCTCCGGCCAGGCCGGCCGGCTCTTCGCCGAGGCCGACGACCCCGGCACGGTCGTCGTCGTCCTCGCCCCGCCCGTCCTCTCCTACGCCGACGCGCTCGCGCTCGCCGACCGGGTGGACGGCGTGGTCGTGGTCTGCGACCCGGCCGAGGTGCACCGCGAAGACCTGATCCGGGTAAGGGAGTTGATCGTGGGGGCCGGCGGCGCCGTACTCGGCACCGTGCTGCAC
>NZ_JACEGK010000905.1:0-1532 GCF_056859195.1 Streptomyces sp. NH27 | reverse complement strand
GTGCACGCCCCCGGCGCGGCGCGCGCGGCTGGACCGTGGCGGGCACCGCCGTCGCCGTCGCCGCCGCGATCACCGCCGGCGTGCTGGCCGCCGGGGGCGGTCACCACGCCACGCACCCGGCCGCCGCGGCACCCTCGGCACCCTCGGACCGCCTGCGGCACACCGCGATCGACGTGTCACCGAGCACCTGCGGACAGGGCTGGGGCGCCGCACAGAAGCCGCGCACCGGGACGCAGGCGTTCGACCTGCACAACTCCGCGGCGAGCGCGACCGAGGTCTACCTCAAGGACCCCAGGACCGGGCGGCTGTACGCGGAGATCGAGGGGCTGGCGCCCGGCACGACCCGCTCGATGGTCGTCGACCTCGGCAGCGGCCGGTACGCGTTCGAGTGCCAGCAGGAGGACACCGACTCGGTGACCGGGCCGACCGTGACGGTCCCGGGCAAGGTGCCCCAGGGCCCCTCCTCGCTGCCGGTCACCGTGCACGACCTGATCCCGCCGACCCTGGACTACCAGAAGTGGATCAACGCCCGGATGGGGGAACTCGCCACCGGCACCGGCGCGTTGAAGGCCGACATCGACCGCGGCGACCTGACGGCGGCCCGCCGCGACTGGCTGATCGGGCACCTGGTGTACGAGCGGTTGGGCGCGGCGTACGACACGTTCGGCGACGCGGACGGCGTGATCAACAGCACCGCCACGATCGGCCAGGACCCTTTCAAGGAGCCGGACTTCACCGGCTTCCACCGGATCGAGTACGGCCTGTGGCACGGCGAGTCGGCCGCGTCCCTGCGCGGCCCGGCCGCGACGCTGGACAAGGCGGTAAAGGCGCTCAGGACGCAGTGGAGCACGCAGCAGATGGACCCGGCGAACATGGGCCTGCGCGCGCACGAGATCATCGAGAACGCCGAGCAGTTCGAGCTGACCGGCCGCACCGACTACGGCAGCGGCACCAACCTGGCGACGGCGTCGGCGAACATCGACGGCACCCGGGAGATCCTGGCGAAGCTCCGCCCGCTGCTGGCGACCCGCGACTCCGGGCTCGGCCGGCTCGACGCGTCGCTCGACCGCACCCAGGCATACCTGAAGTCCCTTGACCGCAAGGGGACCTGGACTGCGCTGGACAAGCTGACCCGCGCTCAGCGCGAGCAGGTGAACGCCGACTTCGGTGACCTGCTGGAACAACTCGCCCCGGTGGCGACGATCTTCGACGTACGGAGGACGGTATGACGACCGACACGCACGGGCCGTCCGGCGGCGGCGAGTTGCGGCGGCGGGGCTTTCTGCGCGGCGCGGCGGTCGGTGCCGGGGCGGTCGGCGCGGTGGCGGGCGGCGCGGCCGCGCTGACCGGGTCGAGCGCGGCGGCCGCGACTCCGTCGCCGGGCGGCAAGGCCGTGGCGGCGCCGTTCCACGGCCCGCACCAGGCCGGCATCACGCAGGCCGTGCAGCAGTCCAGTGTCTTCCTGTCCTTCGACGTCACCGCGGCCGACCGGCGGGAACTGGTCGAGTTGCTGCACACCGTCACCGACCGGG
>NZ_JACEGK010000904.1:0-1537 GCF_056859195.1 Streptomyces sp. NH27 | reverse complement strand
GATACGGGCGCGGGTGGCGGCGGTCGGGCCGCGGGCGGGCGACGGGGCGCGGGAAGCCGCGCGGGCGTGCGGGTACGCGGGGTACGCGGGGTACGCGGGAGACCCTAGGCCGGGGCGGCCGTCCCGATCCGGTCGACGATGCCGGCCGCGCCCTCCGCCTTGGCGCAGTGCGCGCAGCAGTAGAAGCGGCCGTCGACCGTCACTCCGTGGCCGACGATCTGCACCCGGCAGTGCTCGCAGATCGGTGCCATCCGGTGGATCGCGCACTCGAAGCTGTCGAAGACGTGCACCACCCCCTGGGCATGCACCTCGAAGCTCAACTCGTAGTCGTTTCCGCAAACCTCGCAACGGGCCATGTGCCACAGGGTGCGGATCGGCCCGCCGGTGGGCAACACAGCTCGCGGTACGACGGCGTGCTGCGGTGCTGCTTTCACCCGGATGGCGGTGTACGGCACCCAAGCGTCAGCCGTGTACACCGTCGGCGGGCCTGACCGCCTTCAGCAGCTCGGCGAAGCGCTCCTCGTCGATGACCGGGGTGCCGACCTGCCGGGCCTTGACCACCTTGGTGGTGGGGGAGTCGGGGTCGTTGGTGACCAGCAGGCTGGTCAGGCGGCTGACGGAGGAGGCGACGTGCAGCCCGGCGTCGGTGGCCCGGTCCTCCAGCAGTTCGCGGTCGATGCCGGTGTCGCCGGAGAACGCCACCCGCATGCCCTGCACCAGCGGCCCGTCCGGCGCCAGCCGCCCGGGGTTCGGATACGGGCAGGCCGGCCGCTTGCGGGCCGGGCGCCAGCCGGAGTTGCCGTATCCCGAGCCGTGGATGCGGCCGTAGCGCGGGGCGGGCACCGAGCCGTCCTGGCCGGGGCGGGGCGCGCTGCCCGCGGTGTCCTTCCACTCCGTCAGGGGGCGGCAGGCGTGCAGCGGAAGCGGCAACTCGGCGGCCGCCGCCAGGTGCAGGCTCGGCCGGAACGCCTCGGCGAGCACCCGGGCGTCGTCCAGCGCGTGGTGCGCCCGGCGCTGCTCCACGCCGTAGTGCGCGGCGAGCGTCTCCAGCTTGTGGTTGGCCAGCGGCAGCCGCAGCTCCTTGGCCAGCACGATCGTGCACAGCCGGTGCTCGACCGGGGCGGCGGACCGCGCGCGGGCGAACTCCCTTGCCAGCATGGACCAGTCGAAGACCGCGTTGTGCGCGACGAGCACGCGTCCGGCCAGCCGCTCGGCGAGGTCGTCGGCGATTTCGGGGAAGAGCGGCGCCTTCGCGAGCATCGCGCCGGTGAGGCCGTGGATCCACACCGGGCCCGGGTCGCGCTGTGGGTTCACCGGCGAGTACCAGTGGTCCTGCACCTCGCCGTACGCGTCCAACCGGTAGACGGCGGCGGACACTATCCGGTCGTCCCGGCTGAGTCCGGTGGTCTCCACGTCGACCACGGCGTATCCCTCGGGGTAGCCGGTGGGCCATGCTGCCGATGCCGACGCCGGCATCGGCATCGGCATCGGCATCGGCGAAGAGGCCGGGGCCTGCGAGGAGGCCGGGGTGGGGATC
>NZ_JACEGK010000903.1:0-1537 GCF_056859195.1 Streptomyces sp. NH27 | reverse complement strand
CCCCTCCGCTCACCCCTCCGCTCGGGTCAGCGCCACATCCAGTACGACCAGCAGCGCATCCCGCACCGACCCCCGCTCCCGCGCGTCGAACGTGATGACGGGAACGTTCTCCGCCACGTCCAGCGCCCACCGCACCTCGTCGGTCGTGTGCTCGACCTTCCCGTCGAAAGCGTTGACGGCGACCGCAAACGGTATCCGCCGGTGCTCGAAGTAGTCGACCGCGGCGTAGCAGTCGTCGAGGCGGCGGGTGTCCACGATGACGAGGCCGCCGAGGGCGCCCTGCACGAGGTCGTCCCACATGAAACCGAACCGCTCCTGGCCCGGGGTGCCGAAGAGGTAGAGCTTCAGGCCGGCGTCGATGGTGATGCAGCCGAAGTCCATCGCCACGGTGGTCGTGGTCTTGTGCGGGGTGTGGGTGAGATCGTCCACACCCGCGGCCACTTCGGTGATGGCGGCCTCGGTGGTGAGCGGACGGATCTCCGAGATCGACCCGACCGCGGTGGTCTTGCCGACCCCGAACCCGCCGGCGACCACCATCTTCACCGGCAGCGGGGGCGCGGCGCGACCGGGCGCCTCAGTCGGTGTCACGGAGTGTCCCCCCGGAGTCGGGGATGGTGCGGAGACCATCGATAACCCTTCGCAGTACAGAAACGTCGCGGGCGATGTCGGCGCTCGGAACGTACACCGAGAGGTGGCCGCCCGCCGAAAGGTCCTCGGCAAGTACCCGGACCACGTTGAGGTGCAGCCGCAGCGTGGCCGCGATCTCGGCCACCGACTGCGGCCGGCGGCAGGCGGCCACGATGTCGTGCCGCTCGAACGACATCAGGTCCAGCCGCTCCAACCCGGCGGCGGTCGCCACGAGTTGGGTCTCGACCGGCATCGGCGGCACGTCCGAGCCGGCGCCCGCCCCGGCCACCCGGCCCGCGGTCACCAGGAACGGCCGTACGGCGGGCGCCCGGTCGACCGGTTCGTCACCGGCGCCCATGGTCCTTCACCTCCTCGCGGTGAGCCGTCAGCGGTGTGTTGTCAGCGGTGGCCGGCACGTCCGGCCACTCGTACGTGACCAGTTCGTACGCCAACTGCCCGTACGTCAACTGCCCGTACGAGAAAAGCTCGTGCGTCAACTTCCCATACGTCACAGGCCCATTGGCCAACTGCCGGTACGCGGACGCCCCGTACCTCGGCAGCCGACACGTCAACTGCCGGTACGTCAACGGGCCGACGGCGAACCGACCGTGTTCTTCAACTCCAGTACCAGCTCCGGGTTGAGCGCCGCGCCGGCCCGGTTCGCGAACACCGTCATCTCGTAGGCGATGTTCCCGAGCTTCGCCTCCTTGGAGGTGACCACGCCCAGGACGGCGCCGCTGCCGATCGCCGAGACCAGGATGTGGCCCTCCGCGAGGTCGATGATCACCTTGTTCAGCGGGCCCAGGCCGTAGTTGCCGGCGGCGCCCGCGGCGAGGCTGGTCATGCCCGAGACGATCGCGGCGAGACGTTCGGAGTCCGCCGGGTCGCGGAGCTGCGACACGGCGATCAG
>NZ_JACEGK010000902.1:0-1544 GCF_056859195.1 Streptomyces sp. NH27 | reverse complement strand
CCGCCATCCCCGCCACCAGCCCGCCGCCGCCGACGCCGACCAGCACGGTCCGCACCTCGGGGCACTGCTCCAGCACCTCCAGGCCCACCGTGCCCTGCCCGGCGATGATGTCCGGGTGGTCGAAGGGGTGGATGAAGACCGCACCGGTCCGCTCCGCGTACGCGATCGCCGCCCGCAGCGTCTCGTCGACGACCGTGCCGTCCAGCCGGACCTCGGCTCCGTAGTCGCGGGTCGCGGCGACCTTGGGCAGCGGGGCGCCCACGGGCATGAACACCGTCGAGCGCACCCCGAGCAGCGAGGCGGCGAGCGCGACACCCTGCGCGTGGTTGCCCGCGCTCGCGGCCACCACGCCGGCGGCCCGCTCCTCCGGACTCAGCCCCGCGATCCGCACGTACGCGCCGCGGATCTTGAACGACCCGGTGCGCTGAAGGTTCTCGCACTTCAGGTGGACCGGCGCGCCGACCAGCGACGACAAGTGGCGGGAGGTCTCCATGGCGGTGATCCGCGCGACCCCGGCGAGCATCTTGTGTGCTCCGCGCACGTCATCCAGGGTGATCGACTGGAGCCGCTTGTTGTCCATACGCCCAGTCTCGCAGTCCGACCTCGCGATCCCGGCCAACGGTTTGCCCATGAAGTCGGCAGATGCTCCCCGTGCTCACCGTGGCCGCGTACTCTTCTCCCAACTTCCCGCCGTCCCGGCGCCGTACCTCCCGCTCACCCCACCCTCGACCGGAACCCTCACCGGTACTCCACCGGACCGACAGAACGCGAGCTTCAAGGTCATGTCCAACCCTCCGGAGACCTCGACCGAACTCCTTGAGAGCCTCCAGCACCAGGTCGCCCTCTTCGCCCGCCGTGCCGAGCAGACCCGGCTCGGCGGTGTCGGCAGGGCCCGCAACTCCATGGACCGCGCCGCCTACCTCCTGCTCAACCGGCTCGACCACGAGGGCCCGATGGGCGTCAAGGCGCTCGCCGAGGCGATGGGCATCGACTCCTCCACGGTCACCCGCCAGGTCGCGCCGCTGGTGGACACCGGCCTGGTCAAGCGCACCTCCCACCCCGAGGACGGGCGTGCGGTCGTCCTCGCGCTGTCCCCGCGCGGCCGCGGCCGGCTGGGCGAAGTACGCGACTCCCGGCGGGAGTTGATGGCCAAGGTCACCGAGGACTGGTCGCCGCAGGAACGGGAGCAGTTCACCGAACTGCTGGGCCGCTTCAACATCGCGCTCGCCGACTGGCACGCCGGGCCCGGGCAGCGCAACGAGCCGGGCCGCAGCGAGGATGTCGTCGGCGGCTGAGTACGGTCCCGCGCCGGCGCCGGCACACCCCGGTGCGACCCCCGCGCCATCCCGGTGTGACCCGGGTCACGCACAGGTATTGACCACGGGCCCGCCCGTGCCGTCCCATGGCCGCGTGGGCACCCCCGGTCGAAACGACCCGGGTTGCGACGGGGAGTGGATCAGGGAGCGGCGTGATGTGGCTTCGCATCCAAGGCGGACGACGGAAACGATACGGCGGGGGCACCCCCACGCCGCAGGCCGTGGGGG
>NZ_JACEGK010000901.1:0-1549 GCF_056859195.1 Streptomyces sp. NH27 | reverse complement strand
GGGTTGGGGCCGTGCCGAGGACCGGACAGTCCGCCCGGCTCGCCCAAGGAGGAACCCATGCCCACCAGCACCTCGGAATGGCACCTCAGCCTCACCGACAGCGTGAACGCCCTCGACCGCGAGAGCGCCGCCCGACACCGACGCGGTCCAGCCGCCGCACACCGCGTCCCCCTCACCGGGGACCTGCACCGACGGCTGCGTCGTGAGCAGATCCCGCAGGTCGCGGCCGACATACGTGGGCCGGTGCTTCGGCACGGCCGCGAGCAGCGCCGCCGCGTCGGTGACCCCGGTCAGCACCAGCAACGAGTCGACGTCACCCGCGAACGCCCCCTCGATGTCCGTGTCCAGCCGGTCCCCGACCACCAACGGCCGCTTCGCGCCGGTCCGCAGCACCGTCTCCCGGTGCATCGGCGGCAGCGGCTTCCCGGCGGCCTGCGGGTCGCCGCCGGTCGCGAAGCGCACCGCCTCCACCGCTGCCCCGTTGCCCGGCGCGATCCCCCGGCCGCTCGGAATCGTCCGGTCGGTGTTCGACGCGAACCACGGCACCCCGCGGTTGACCGCGTACGCCATCTCCGCCAGCTGCGACCACCGCAGATCCGGACCGTACCCCTGCACCGCGGCCACCGGGTCGTCGTCCGCGGAGTCCACCGGCACCAGCCCGCGCTCGCGCAGCGCGGTCATCAGCCCCTCCCCGCCCACCGCCAGCACCTTCGAACCGGCCGGCACCTGCTCCGCGATCAGCCGCGCCACCGCCTGCGCCGAGGTGATCACGTCCGCCGCGCCCGCCGGTACCCCCAGCCGCGTCAGGTGCTCGGCGACCGTATCCGGCGTACGCGACGCGTTGTTGGTGACATAGGCGAGGTGCATGCCGTGCTCCCGCGCCGTGCCGAGCGACTCCACCGCGTGCGCGATCGCCGCCCCGCCCGCGTAGACGACACCGTCGAGGTCGAGGAGCGCGGTGTCGTACGCGGTGTCCAGCGACTCTTCGCTGCCGTGCGGGCTGGTGCGGTACGTCATGGCGGTGCTCGCTCCTCGTAAGTGGACTACCCATCGATCATCCCCCATGCCCGGAGGGCGTCGTAGCATGCGCGGATGAGTGACACCGATCAGGACCACCCGCGGGGCCCTCACCTGGCGCCCTTCCGCGGGCTGCGCTTCGTACGGGAGCACGTCGGCAGCCTCGCCGCCGTCACCTCGCCGCCGTACGACGTCGTGGTACGCCCCGACGGCCAGCGCCACTTGGAGACCGCCGACCCGTACAACGTGGTCCGGCTGATCCTCCCGGACGCCGCGACCCCTGACGCCCGGCACCGCAAGGCCGCCCGCACCCTTGCGGCCTGGCTCGACCAGGGCATCCTCGCCCCCGACCCGGCCCCCGCCCTCTACGTCTACGAGCAGCGCGACGGCGACCACCTCCAGCGCGGCGTGATCGGCGCCCTGCGGCTGAGCGGCCCCGAGGAAGGCGCCGTGCTGCCGCACGAGGACGTCATGCCCGGACCTGTCGCCGACCGCGCCGCCCTGATGCGCGCGACCGCGGCCAACCTCGAAC
>NZ_JACEGK010000900.1:0-1562 GCF_056859195.1 Streptomyces sp. NH27 | reverse complement strand
CCACGTATACCGTCGCCGTCCCGCATGACGTACGACGAAGCGCAGTTGGGCTGCCTGTGGGACGTCAGGAACCCGGCCCCGGTCGGTCCGCACCCTTCACCTGCCGCTTGAGGACGTCCCGGACCGCGCCGACAAGCTGTGCGTCGTCCGCGCCGAGCAGCCGTGCGGCCTCGACGTACTCGTGGGCGAGCCGTGCCAGCGGGTCGTCCGTGCTCGCACCGGCGGGCGGTGCGCAGACCCGGGTGCCGGCGCCGCGTCGGGTCCGTACCAGCTGGGCGGCCTCCAGCTCGCGGTAGGCGCGGGCGACCGTGCCCGCCGCCAGGCCCAGATCGGCGGCGAGTTGACGGACCGTCGGGAGCCGTTGGGCGTCGGGAAGCCGCCCGGTCCGGATGAGCAGTGCGAGCTGGGCGCGGATCTGCTCGAACGGCGGTACCGGGCTCGCGGTGTCGACCCGGATGTCGGCAGCGTTCACGGACGACGCCTGTCGATGCCGCACAGCACGGCCAGGCAGTACAGCGCCGTGACCGCGGCGCCGATCAGAATCGGCAGCAGCCCCCAGTAGGACGCCTGCTCGGCCCCACTCCGGCAGGAGAGGCCGTTGATCGCGCCCTCCACGCAGAGGCCGATACCGGTCAGAGAGCCGGTGACGAGGAATCCCCAAGCGGCCACCACGTCGGTCATGACGGCGCGGCGGCGCCCTTCGTCCAGGACGCGCGCGCCGGGTTCGTCGAGGGCGGGGCGGCGCGCTGTCCGATGGAGGGCGAAACCGCACAGCGCCGTTGCGACCCCGAGCGCGGCGAGCAGCGGAACGCTGTAGTAGGAGCCTGGCCACGGTCCGCGGGTCTCGGTCATGTCGCCGCAGACCTGGACGAGCGAGCGACCGGCCCTGCCGACGTCGTCCGTACTGCCTGTCGCGGTGGTGGCCGTCAACAGCGCCACCAGGACCACCCCGAACCCGGCGACCAGGGCCGTGAAGCGAGCCGGCAGGTAGTCGCGGATTCTGCGGGGTGCGAGGCCGGCCGTGCGAACGGCTCCCCGCGGCTTTGGCATCAGGGCGTCGGCACCCAGCGCGCCGAGCACCGCACCGGTCCCGAGCACCGTGGGTGCGAGCAGCAGGCCGCTGCCGAGCGACCCGCTTCGCGATGTCCACAAGGCGATGGCGACGCCCAGCGCGAGACCGGTCCAGCGGGCCAGACCTTCCGGCCGGATACGGGTGTTGAGGTGGGTGCTGAGTTCGGGGACCAGGTCGCGTCCCGGGACGAGAGCGACGATCGCGCCTCCTATGAGCAGGAGGAGAACGGGCAGGGCGAAGGGCAGAGCAGACACGCGAACCCCAAGTGGTTGTGTCAAGCGGTCGATACAAGATACCCCGTGGAGGCCGCTTGTGTCGCCCGCTTGATACAAGTCTTGCGGGCGGCGCTACGGGACACCGCTCGACACGGCGCAGGAGCGCACGCTCGTGGACACGGTCGGCGCCGAGGAAATCGCGTTCAACTCGGCGACCGGCCGGCGTGGTGGTTGGTGGGGGTGGTGGGGGTCGGATCAGCCGATCGGTTGAGGGG
>NZ_JACEGK010000899.1:0-1563 GCF_056859195.1 Streptomyces sp. NH27 | reverse complement strand
GTCACGGCCCTGGCGGGCGCGGGTACGGCGGGCGCGGGCCCGACCGGCTCGGGTACGGCCAGTTCGGGTCCAGCCGGCACGGGCGATTCCGGCGGCACGGCGGGCGCAGAGGCAACGGCGGCCACGGCGGGCGGGCGTTCTGCGGTGCGCAGCCTCGCCGACCTGGAGCAGCAGGCCGCCGCCCGCCGGGACGGCCCCGCGTACGGGCATGACGCACTGATCAGTTGCGACCGTCTGGTCCGGATCTTCACCACGGACGGCGTCGAGGTGCAGGCGCTCCAGGGCCTCGACCTGCTGGTCGGCAAGGGCGAACTGATGGCGCTGGTGGGCGCGTCCGGCAGCGGCAAGTCCACGCTGCTGAACATCCTCGCCGGCCTCGACGTCCCCACCGCGGGCGCGGCCTCCGTCGGCGGCTACGACCTGCTCGCCATGGACGCCTCCTCCCGGCTGAGCTACCGCCGCCACATGGTCGGCTTCGTCTGGCAGCAGACCGCCCGCAACCTGCTGCCGTACCTGACCGCGGCCCAGAACGTGGTGCTGCCCATGCAACTGGCCGGCCGCACCGGTCTACGCACCAAGCGCCGGCGGTCCGCCCGCGCCGCCGAACTGCTCGACATGCTCGGCGTCGGCTACTGCCGGGACCGGCACCCGGGCCAGATGTCCGGCGGCGAGCAGCAGCGCGCCGCGATCGCGGTCGCCCTCGCCAACAACCCCTCGGTGATCCTCGCCGACGAGCCGACCGGCGAACTGGACTCGGCCACCGGCGAGCAGGTCTTCGCGTCCTTCCGCACCGCCAACGAGGAGTTGGGCACCACCGTCGTCGTGGTCACCCACGACCACGCGGTGTCGAGCGCCGTCCAGCGCACGGTCGCCATCCGCGACGGCCGTACCGCCTCCGAGGTGGTCCGCCGAACCGAAGTCGACGAGCACGGCCAGGAGTCGGTCGTGGCCCGGGAGTACGCCACCGTCGACCGCGCCGGCCGGCTCCAGATCCCGCGCGACTACACCGACGCGTTGGACATCCGCTCCCGGGTGCTGCTGGAACTGGAGCAGGACCACATCGGGGTCTGGCCGGACCGCCCGGAGGAGTAGCCGCGCCCGCCCTGACCACGCCACGAACCACCGACCACGGATCGCGGATCACCGTGCACCGAGCACCGAGCACCGGCCAAGGCCACCGGCGCCGGCAGATCCGTCAGCGCGGTGCGTCCCGGGTCAGAACGGGGAGACGGTCAGTCCGGACGCCCCCGACGCCCCACGCATCGCCACCGACCCGTAACCGGTACGCAGCCGCACCCACGGACCCGCCGCGAGCACCGCGACCGCCTCGCCCGCGGCCTCGCCCGACCGGCGCGCGGGCAGGAACCCGAGCGCGTGCGCGGTGTGCACCACCCGCAACGTCACCCCTGCCCCGCCGCCGGGCAACCGCCCGCTCCACAGCTCCTCCGCCAGGGCGTCCAACTCCGCCCGGCCGCGCCGCTCGGGCACCAGCGCCTCCGTGCGCTCCCGGAACTCCGCGACCGCCCGCGCCGCGACCTCCCGTACCACCGTCGCCTCCAACTC
>NZ_JACEGK010000898.1:0-1565 GCF_056859195.1 Streptomyces sp. NH27 | reverse complement strand
CCCATGCGCCGTCCCCCACCCGAACCACCCATGGAGCAACCCGTGGCCAGGCGTCCCCTTCCCAGCATCCTCAGCACCCGACCGGCGCTCGTCCGAGGCCGTGACCTGGCGCGCACCGCGGCCGACGGCGCCGGCGACGTGCTGCACCCCGTCATCACCATCGCCCGAGGCATGCGCAGGCAGGTGTCCTGGGCCGGCGGGTGGTGGGGCCGCACCCCGAAGGACCGGCGCGGACCGGCACTGCTGCTGGCCGTCGCGGCCGTCGTGATCGTGGCGATGATGCCGTACGGGCCGATCCTCGGTGTCGCCGCGCTGGTCGCGTCGGCCGCGTGGATGGGCCGGGACCGCGCCGGCTCCGCGCCCGCCGGGCCGAGCGAGGCCGAGGGCGTACGGCTCCAGTCGCTGTACGAGGCGCTGGTCCCGTACCTGTCCGACGCGGGCGACCCGGCGCCGCTGTACGCGCACGACGGCGACTGGGACCGGGCGTTCAGCTCGTACGAGTTCCAGGACGGCCGGCTGGCGCGGCTGCATCTGCGCTACCCGGCGTACTTCACCGACGGCGAGGCGGACTCCCGCACCCGGGTGGAGCAACTGCTGCACGCCAAGGCCGGGCGCGGCCGCGAGTACCGCTTCGACTGGAACGAGGAGGAGAACCACCTCACCCTCACCGCCCTGCCACCGCTGCCGACCGACATCGTCGCGCAGCGGTTCGTCACTTCTCCGGGCGAGACGGTGCTCGGCTTCACCGACACCGGCACGGTGCAGCGGACGGTGCCGGTCGCGGTGCCGGCCGGCGAGGAGAACGGCGCGGGCGGCGACGACCAGACGGTCACCCGGGACGCGCCGCCGGTGATGTGGCGAACCGGCGCCCGCTCCACCGAGCCGCACCTGCTGGCGCTCGGCCAGCCCGGCACCGGTACGACGAGCCTGCTGCGGTCGATCGTGCTCCAGGCACTGGTACACGGCGACGTGGTGGTCGTGGACGGCAGCGGCACCGGGGAGTACGCGTGCCTGGCCGGTCGGCCGGGCGTGCTCGCCGTCGAGGACGGCCTGCTCGGGGCGTCGGCCACGCTGGAATGGGCCGCACACGAGACCGAGCGGCGGCTGATCGCGGTGAACCGGGCCCGGCAGGCCGGCAATCCGGTTGCCGAGGACGTACGGCGGCCGCTGTGGATCGTCGTCGACCGGCCGACCGCGCTCACGCAGCTCGCGCTCGCCGAAGGGCGCCCTGACCCCCAGACGCTGCTGGACGTCCCGCTGCGGCACGGACGCACCGCGAACGTCGCGGTCGCGGTGGCCGATCAGCTCGACGCGACCGAGGCGCTGGCTCCCGTGGTGATCTCGCAGACCCGCGCCAGAGTAGTGCTCGGGCCACTCGCACCCGAGCACGTGCAGGCCGTCCTCGGGGCGCCGCAACGCACCACCCCCGCAGGCGAAGTACCGCCCGGGCGCGGCTACGCCCGGCTCGGCACCGGCCCCGTGCTACGGCTCCAAGTACCCGCCACACCCGACCCCTTCGACGACGAGGCGCCCGCAGCGCAACGTTCCGCAGTGCTCGCGCTCCT
>NZ_JACEGK010000897.1:0-1565 GCF_056859195.1 Streptomyces sp. NH27 | reverse complement strand
CGCCGGGTCGGTGCCGCGGCCGGGTCGGCGCTCGGCCGGTTCAGGTGCTGCGTCGGGTCGGAACGCGGTGTCGGGTCAGGACGCCGGGTGGTGGTAGCCGTCGTACGGCACGCCCAGGTAGGGGAAGTGGTCCAGGTACGGGTTGGTCACGTCCGCCGGCGTGAGCCCGTCGGTGATCTGGCCGGCCGCGGCGTCCGGGGTGTAGGTCTTGTCGACCAGCGGCAGCGTGGCGCCGGCGATGGCGCGCAGCTCCACGGTGACCACGTCGTCGAAGACCCGGCGCCCGTTGGGGAATCCGGCCGCGTCGCCCGCGACCAGACCGAGGATGTCGGGGTGGGCGGACGGCGGGACGGAGGTGTTCAGGCGGAGCATGTCGGCCTGGGTGGTGCCGGTGAAGTTCTCGAACCCGGGCACGACGCCCGCGGGGATGCCGGTCAGCAGGATCGCCAGCAGGTCGGCGCGGGACTTGCCCGACTTGTTGTAGGCGTCGAGGTTCGGGAACACACCCGGGTAGAGGCCGGGCAGCAGTTCGGCCAGTTCCGGGTGGGCGACGTAGTGGGCGAAGCGCTTGTCGTCGCTGGGCGGCAGCGCGTTCCACTCGTCCTTCTCGCCGAGCGCCACCAGCACCTCGTTGAAGAGCGGGTTGCCCAGTCGCGAGACCTGCACGAACGGGCCGGACTCGGTGTCCTGGCCGCGGCCCTCCTCGATCACACGCGCCTGGCGGCGGCTCGCCGAGGTCCATACGCCGATGGTGGCGCGCGGGTCGGACACGTCCTTGCCGTGCCAGCCCTGCCGGGTCAGGTCCGTGATCGGCACCTGCACGGCGAGGCTGTGGACGTTCAGCTCCTTGGTGGTGTTCACGCCCGGGGCGGGCTGGGTGAACACGCTCATGCCGTACTGGTTGTGCAGTTCCTGGAACGGGCGCAGGTTGCCCAGGTCGAAGATCGACCCGAGGTCCACGTAGAAGCCCTCGGCGCGCTGCCCGGCGAAGACCTTGCAGGTCCTGCCGATGGTGTGCACGGCCTGCTGCGCGAGCTTGGGGTAGTTCGGCGTCGACAGCGGGCCGATGTTGCACGGCGGGCAGGTCAGGTCGCGGCCCAGCACGGTGCTGCGGCCCTGACCGTCCACCCGGGTCAGCGTGTAGGTCTGGTAGCGGTTCCAGTTCGGCGAGTCCAGCGCCAGGATCGGGCCGGTGTTGTACAGGAAGCTGCCCGGTGTCCGCATCCTGGTGGTGAAGCGGAACTGGTACGTCACGTCGGCGCGGCCGTCACCGTCGTTGTCGACGTGGATCTCGTAGAGCACGTCGTCGCCGAACTCGTAGAAGTTCGGGCCGCCGGCCGGGTTCTGCAGCGGGATGTAGTTGGCGATCAGGGTGACCGCGTCGGGGCGGTCCGGGCTGACGAACGCGTACACGTCCGTGCTGTCGGCCACGGGGTCCTTGGAGATCTCCGGGGCTTCGCGGTGGGAGGACATTCGGCGGGCCTCACTGGTCGGGTGTACGGGCGGGGGATATGGGTGTGGGAACCCAGGTGCGGGAACGGGGCTGCGGGCGTGGGGACGGGGAT
>NZ_JACEGK010000896.1:0-1572 GCF_056859195.1 Streptomyces sp. NH27 | reverse complement strand
GGGATGAGGGGGTGGTGCGGTCGGCCGGACGGCCTGTCCGGTCCTCGCACGCGCGGGGCGAGGGCCGGGCAGGGCGGCGGGTCAGTGGTGGAGCGGGGCGGTGTCGTCCGGGGTGTTGCCGGCTGGCGGGGTGGCCGGGGCCGGGAGGTGGATGCACGGCGTGATCTGGTGGCCGGCGTTGTGGACGTGGGTGAAGGACATCGGGCGCAGGGTCAGTCCGCGCAGCGCGAATGCGGAGGCGGTGGTCCAGGCGAGGGCGGCGAGGCCGGTGGCGACGGTGCGGCCGTCGGCGGGCGCGGCGCTGTAGACCATGGCGATGCTGGCCGTGCCCCAGGCCGTCCAGGTCAGGCGGGCGCCACTGCTGCGGAGGAATCCGCCGACCAGGCCGAAGAGGCCGACCATCTGCCAGAGCGTGTAGACGGTGGAGGCGCTGATCGCCAGGGAGGCGGAGTGCGCCGCGAGGTAGGAGTGGACCGGCTGGTTGACGACGGCGAGTACGCCGTGGGAGGTGGCGGTGCCGGCCTGCACGTGCGGGGCGGCGGTCAGCAGGTGGTGCAGCGCGTTGAGTACGACGGCGGCCGCGCTGTTCAGCAGCAGGATGAGCACGCTGGTGCCGGCGAGCGCGAGCGTGGTCTTCAGCCAGTTCGCCATGCCGTGCCAGCCGAGTTCGGGGGCTTGGCGCAGGTCCTCCCAGCGGTCGTGCAGGAAGCCGTGGTGCCAGGAGTTGTTCCACCGGTTGCGGAGCGCGGCGAGCCGTGGCTGCTTGGGCTGCGGCTTCGGGCGGAGCACCGGGAGGTAGGGGAGCTCCTGGTGGCGCTGGGCGGGGATGTGGTCGTAGGACGGCACGGGGCAGCTCCAAGGGTGTCGATGCTGGTCACGGGGGAGGGCGTGCGAGTGGACCGGGCGGCGGGCCCGGCGGTATGGGCGTCGGTTCGTCCCGGGGACGGCCTGTCCCGCACCCGAAGCCCCTGCCTGCGGGCGGGGTGTCGGATACGAGGCAGGGCGCCCGGAGTTCAGCGGACGTCGTTGCGGGTGCGGGAGAACATCCCGCGCTGGTGGCTGGTGTTGGTGATGGTCGTGTTCTGCACGACGGGCGCCTCGTACACGTTCTTGGTGACCGCGGAGCGGGCCTGGTTGATGGCGCCGCCGATGGCGGTGGCGACCATGGCCAGCCCTGCGAACGGCAGGGTCACCAGCAGCACGCCGTAGAGGGTGACGGAGGCCAGGCCCTGCAGGACCAGCCAGGCGCCGCAGCCGACGCCGGTGATGCCGGCGCCGACACCGATGGAGGCCACGGCGATCCCGGCCGCCCACGCGGGCACGATCCGGTGGTCCTCCTGCGGGACGGGCGGGGTGGTGCCGTACTTCGGCAACGGGGTGTCGTCGCGGAACGACGTCGGGACGCGCGGCGCCGGCGCGGTGAGCGTCTCGGGCTGGTACGCGGCCGCGATGATCCGCTCGGCTTCGGCCTTGGCTTCGGCGTCGGACAGCGGGCGGGAGGTGGTGGGGTCGACGTTCACGGTGGTCTCCAGTCGGGTACGGCAGCGCCCTCCCTGCCGTGGTGGCGGGGAG
>NZ_JACEGK010000895.1:0-1577 GCF_056859195.1 Streptomyces sp. NH27 | reverse complement strand
ACATGCAGGAGCGCATGCTCTTCGCGGAGTCCCTGGACACCGTGCGGCTGCTCGAAGAGGGCGTCCTCACCTCCGTCGCCGACGCCAACATCGGCTCGGTGCTGGGCATCGGCTTCCCGGCGTGGACCGGGGGAGTGCTCCAGTACATCAACGGGTACGAAGGCGGCGTCGCCGGGTTCACCGTCCGCGCCAGGGAGTTGGCCGCTGCCTACGGGGAGCGGTTCGAGCCGCCCGCGCTGCTGGTGCGGAAGGCCGAGCGCGGCGAGCGGTTCGCGGACTGACGCGCCTGCGGACTGCCCGCCTGGCGTACGGGCCTTACCGCGGCCGGGACGGCCGGGACGGCTGGGGCGGCCGGGTGCGGCGCGCCACCGGCCGCCTGGGCGCGCTACGGCCGGGTAGCTCGTACGCTGGCCGGCGTGCGCCTACGCCCGCCGCCGCGCGCGGTCCTGCTGCCGCTGCTCGCGGGCTGTCTGCTCGCCTGCTGCATGTCCTGCACCGGCGGCGACAAGCCAAGTGGCCCCGACACCGGCGCCCCGGGGGTCGGCGACCGGCTCTTCCCCGACGCGGGCAACGGCGGTTACCACGTCGGCCACTACACGCTCGACCTCGACTACGACCCCGCCTCCGGGCAACTGCGCGGCACCGCCACCCTCGCCGCCACCGCCGACCAGAACCTGGCCCGCTTCGACCTCGACCTGGCCGGGCTCGACGTCCGGCGCGTCACCGTCGACGGCGCCAAGGCCCGCACCGCCCGCCACGGCACCGAACTCCAGATCCGCCCCGCGCACCCCCCGCGCCGCGGCGCGCACTTCACCACGACCGTCGAGTACCAGGGCGTGCCGCGGATGCTGACCGACCCGGACGGCTCCCACGAGGGCTGGTTCCGCACTGACGACGGCGCGCTCGCGCTGGGCGAACCGGTCGGCTCCATGGCCTGGTTCCCCGGCGACGACCACCCTTCCGACAAAGCCGCCTACGACATCACCGTCACCGTGCCGCACGGCCTCACCGCCGTGTCCAACGGCGAACTCCTCACCACCCGGCCGGCCGCCGACGGCCGCACCGCCTACCACTGGCGCAGCACCGCGCCGATGGCCACCTACCTCGCGACCGTCGCCATCGGGCACTTCGACGTCACCCGTTCGACGACACCGAACGGGCTGCCGCTGTACGTCGCGGTCGACCCGCGCTCCGACGACGCCGCGACGGCCGCGGCGCTGGCCCGCATCCCCGAGATACTGCGGTGGGAGGAGGGTTTGTTCGGGCCCTATCCCTTCGCGTCGGCGGGCGCGATCGTCGACCACCTGCCGCGTGGGCGGGTCGGCTACGCGCTGGAGACGCAGAACCGCCCGGTCTTCCCCGGCGACGGCCCGCCGCCCGCGGTCGACCCGGTCACGCTCGTGCACGAGCTGTCGCACGAGTGGTTCGGCGACTCCGTCACCCCTGCCGCCTGGCAGGACATGTGGCTCAACGAGGGCTTCGCCACCCTCACCGAGTGGTTGTGGAAGGAGCACGAGGGCGGCCCGTCCCTCGATGCGAGCGCAGCGGCCGCCTTCGCCGACAGCGCCAACTGGGCC
>NZ_JACEGK010000894.1:0-1580 GCF_056859195.1 Streptomyces sp. NH27 | reverse complement strand
GTGTCCGGCGTGCGGAGCGGTCAGCCGGTCGCGGGCCGCGCCCACTCCTCGATGGCCGCGCCGGCCCGGTCTACCTGCGACGATCCGCCGTGCCGTGGGCCGGAACGCCGCTCTCGGCCGGCATGCGCCGCTCGCCGGCCGGCCGCGGCGGCTGCATCGGGCCGGCTCCGGCCGGCGGGAGCATCACGTCCAACCGGCGTGCGGAGCAGCGGCGTTGGAGCAGGGACAGGCCGGCCACCGCGGTCCCGAGGACGAGCCAGCCGGCCGGACCGGCGACCATCACCGCGTCGGCGAGCAGCACCGGGCCGGCCGACCGCGCCACGGCCTGGGACACTCCGGCGACCCCGAGGTAGGCCGCCTGCGACCGGGCCGGCGCCATGGACACCGACAACTCCCATGAACTCACCGCCCGCATCATCTCCGCGACGGTCACCGCCACCGCCGCGGCCAGCAGCAGGACCGAGGCGGTGACCGGACCGCCGCCGGCGGACAGCGCCACCAGGACGCAGCCGGCGAGCAGGGCGGCGCCGTACGCCGCCACCGCTCCCAGCGCGCGGCGCGGGCCCTCGATCCGTGCGGACACCGGCATCTGGAAGCCGACGACCAGGACGTTGTTGATGATCAGGAACGCGGGCACCACGGTGTGCGGCGCGCTGGTGTGGTTCACCAGCCACAGCGGCAGGCCGACGTTGAGGATCGCGTCGTCGATGTTCAGGGGCGTGTCCAGGAGCACGAACAGCAGATAGCCGGGGTCGCGCCACGCGCTCGTGCCGGGTTTCCGCGCGCCTGCCCCGAGTTGGTCCCGCGCCGGTGCCTCGCGGTGCCGGCGCGCCTCGCGGGTGCGCGCGACGAGCGCGCCGGCGAGCAGGAAGGACAGGGCGTTGCCGAGGACCAGGGCGGTGTAGGCGCCGCGGGTGCCCATCGCGAGCCCGAGGGCGGCGACGCCCGCGCCCACGCCGTAGCCGGCGTTCATCATGACGCGGGACAGGGCCCGGTAGCGCGCGCGTTCCTGCCCGGCGGCCCGGGTGGCGAACAGCATCTCCCAGGTCTTCGCCGCCCGGTCCGCGACGCAGATGACGGCGACCACGGGCAGCAGCGTGCCGAAGCGGTCGCAGACCAGCAGCAGCCCGACGGCCGCCATCCGTACCAGGTGGGAGCCGAGCAGCAGGGCGCGAAGGGGGAACCGCCCGGCGAGCCGGCCGGCCAGCGGGGACCCGGCGATGCCGGTCGCGCCGGCCACGCCCAGCAGCAGCCCGACCTGCCGGGCGTCGAGCCCGGTCACGAAGGTGAAGTACAGCACCGAGACCGCGGACCACATGCCGGAGCCCGTGCGGTCCAGGAGCAGGGCGAACAGCATCGTCCGCGCGTCGCGACCGCCCGGCGGGTTCCTCACCTGGGCGATCAGGCTGCCGTGCCGCTGTCGCTGGTCCGGTCCGCCCGGTGCCCTGCCGCGCATCTGTACGCCCCATCGTCGCGAAAGTCTCTTGACGTCAAGAGACCAGGTGAGTGTGCCCCGTGGGGTTGCTTGACGTCAAGATACTTGATGTCGACAGATGTGGGGGTGGGGGTGGTTGATGGGG
>NZ_JACEGK010000893.1:0-1583 GCF_056859195.1 Streptomyces sp. NH27 | reverse complement strand
CCCTGTACACCGCACTCGGCCTGGGCCGGAGCCGGCGGCAGCAGCCGAGGCTGGGGGAGGCCGAGGAAGCGATCGCCGCCGAGCTGCGCCGCTCCACCCGCCTGGTCGTGGCCACCGGCAGTGTCGGGCTGCGCCCCTCCGCGCTCGATCTGCTGCACCGCCTGTGGGCGCCGGAGCCGTTCCCGCTGGTGCTGGTCGGCGACACCACCCTGGCCAGCCTCCTGCAGCGGCACGACCAGGCGGCCCTGCACCCCCACCTCACCCGGTACCGCGTGGAGGCACCCGCCGAGCCCACCGCGCCGAGCGGTACGGCACAGGGCGCCATGCCGGGTACCGGCCTGCCCCCGGTACCGGGGGCCGCGTCCACTGCCCCCGGCGGCCCGGCCCCCGCCGCCCCAGGTCCGGCCGACCCAGGTCCGGCCGACCCAGGTCCGGCCGACCCAGGTCCGGCCGCCGGTCACGGCCCGGTACCGGCGTCGGGTACCGCGGTGCCGGACACCGGTGCCGCGGACGCCGGGCAGCTGGCCGGTGTCCTGGGCGACGCCGTGGAGGATTCCGGGATCGTGGTGGTCACCAGCCCGCACGCCGCGATCGCCGAACAGGCCCTGGCCGCGTGCCCGGCCGGCTCCGACCCGGAAACGGTGTGGGTGCATCCTCAACACGGCAGCCGCTCAACGCTGATCCAGGACCTCGCCACGCAACTGGGCCTGGACCCCACCCAGATGCCCCCATCCCTCGGCGACGCCGAAGACCTCCTCGTCGCCGAGCTGCAAGACCCCGCCCGCCTGGTGATCGTCCTCGACGCCCATCATCTTCAGCACGAGGCACTCCACCTCCTGTACCGGCTGTGGGTGAACGGCCTGTTCCCCCTGGTGCTGGCGGGCGACGACCGTCTTGACGACGCCCTGGCGCACCCGGACCTCGAAGGCCTGAACTCCAGCGTGCTCATCCGGCGCCACCTGCCCCACCACCCCGTCCCGGCCGCCGTCCCGGCGGCTGAGCCGGG
Source organism: Streptomyces sp. NH27 (assembly GCF_056859195.1). NCBI lineage: Bacteria > Bacillati > Actinomycetota > Actinomycetes > Kitasatosporales > Streptomycetaceae > Streptomyces > Streptomyces sp. NH27. Next base: position 577 of record NZ_JACEGK010000893.1, on the reverse strand, counting down.
CCCGGCGCCGGCGCCCGGCGCCGCGGTGCCGTCCGGCGACCTGACCGCGGACCTGCACGAGGCAGTCGAGCACCGGTCGGTGCTGGTCGTCACCGGCCCGGATGCCGACACCACCCGCACAACCCTCGACCGTGCCCTCGACACCGCCTCACTCCAGCCCCTGTACGCGGACGGCACCGGCCTGGACCAGGTGGTCTGCGGCCTGTTCAAGGGCCTCGGGCTCGGCCGACGCCGCCCCAGCGCCCTTCAGACGGCCGTGGTCAAGGTCACCGCCGAGCTGCGCCGCTCTCCCCGCCTGGTCGTCGTACGGGCGGCCCACGAATTGCCCGAGGACGCGCTGCGCTGGCTCGGCCTGCTGTGGACCGGCTCGGCCTTCCCCCTTGTCCTGGGCGGCGACCGCCGCCTCGACCACGCCCTCGGCCGGCCCGAACTCGCCGCCCTGTACGACGCTGCGGCCCGCCACCGTCTGCCGGACGCCCACCCGACCCGGGACGCCCCTGCCGCACGTCCCGCCACCGCGGCAACTGCGGCAACTGCGGCCGACCAGCGCCGCACGGCCGACACCCCGGGCCCACTG
>NZ_JACEGK010000892.1:0-1592 GCF_056859195.1 Streptomyces sp. NH27 | reverse complement strand
GTCCCACAGCTTGGTGACGTAGTCGGGGCGGACGTTCTTGTACTGGAGGTAGTAGGCGTGCTCCCAGGCGTCGAAGACCAGCAGCGGGGTGGCGCCCTGGCCGACGTTGCCGTGGTGGTCGTAGACCTGCTCGACGATCAGGCGCCTGCCCAGCGGTTCCCAGGCGAGCACGCCCCAGCCGGAGCCCTGCACGGAGGCGGTGGCGGTGGTGAGCTGCTTCTTGAACGCCTCGAAGCCGCCGAGGTGCTCGTCGATCGCGGTGGCCAGCGCGCCGTCGGGGCGGTCGCCGCCGTCGGGCGAGAGGTTCTGCCAGAAGATCGAGTGCAGCACGTGGCCGGAGAGGTTGAACGCGAAGGTCTTCTCCGGGCCGACCAGCCCGGTCGGGGTGATCGCGTCCTTGTCGCGGGCCTCGGCGATCTGCTCCAGCGTGTCGTTCGCGCCCTTGACGTAGGCGGCGTGGTGCTTGGCGTGGTGCAGCTCCAGGATCTCGCCGGTGATCGCCGGTGCGAGCGCGGAGTAGTCGTACGGCAGGTCGGGAAGCGCGTAGGTGCCCATCAGGCACGGCCCCTTTCAGCGGGTGGGAACTGATGACCACGACCCACCCTAGACCTTTATTGCGAATAGCTTGCAACAACACTTGAAGTGCAGCAGCATGGTGTGGGGGCGGAATCGGCCCGACAGCTCCAGGAATGTCCTTCCTCGCTGATCGTCTTTCACCCGGCAACCCGCCGGCCGGCCGGTTCCGCCCCCTTCTTCCCGGCCGGGAGGCACCCCCTGGCTTCGCCGGGACGTCTTTTACCGAACGCCGTGGGGGACGCGCGCCTGCCCGCCTCGCCGGTTGCGGCGCTCGGCCGATGCCCCGGCCCGGGGCATCGGCAGGGCGAGGCCGTCCGGGCCGGCGGAGTCGCCGGGGTGCCGGGCGAAGGCCGCGGCCATCCCGTCCGGCACGGGCGCGAGGCCGAGCAGGGCGGTGGCGGCGAGGGCCGCGAAGCCGTGCCACACCCGTATCCGGCGGAGCATCGCGTGGTCGCCGCCGGGTAGTTCGTACCGGGCCACCTGGGCGCCGGCCGCGCGGGCCCCGGCCGCCATCCGCAGCGACTCGGCGGGCGAGGTGACGCGGTCGGCCGTGGCGTGCGCGAAGACCAGGCGCCGGGTGGCGAGTTGGGCGAGCGGTTCGCCCGGCGGGCACCAGGGCGCGAGGGCGACCACGCCGGCCACGTCCGCGGCGCCGGCCGCACGCAAGGCGGCCCGCCCGCCCATGGAGTGGCCGATCAGCACGGTCGGTGCGCCGCCGGTCAACTCCGCCAGCCGCTCGACCGCGTCCGCGGCGTCCCGTGCGGCGTCGGCCCGCTCGTCGTTCCAACCCCGGTACCGGTACCGGACCTCGGCGACGGCGACGCCCCGGCCCTCGGTGGCCCGGGCCACGGCCGCGGCGATCGGCCGCATCCGCAAGGCGGGGACGTTCCACCGGGACGGGGTGCGGGTGCTCCGGTCGCAGCCGCCGTGCAGCAGCAGGACCGCCGCGCCGGCCGCCGGGGGCAACCGCCGTACCACGAGCCGCTCTTCGCCCTGTGCCGACACGCCCACCGCTC
>NZ_JACEGK010000891.1:0-1597 GCF_056859195.1 Streptomyces sp. NH27 | reverse complement strand
GCCGGGGCGGCGGCTGCGGGATGTGGGTCCGGCCGCGGCGCAGAGTGCCCCCGTTCACGGAAGGTGGGCTTCCGCGCGCACCCGCGGCGGCCGAACCCGACTCCGTCATCATGCGGACACCCGCCAACCGACCGCTAACATATGGCTAACGCTTCGTCCCCACAGCTTCGGCTTGCCCCCACAGCTTCGACCCGGTGTCGCGTCGTCGTTCGCACCACGGGTGGACGTCCGGCGGGCGCACCCGGCAACCCGGTTGCGGCAGCGGGCAGTTCACCCCCGACGAGGATGCTCGCACAGGAACGGAACGCGAGGAAGGCACTCGCGAGGCGGCGACATCGGCATCCAGCGCTGCGGGCACGTTCGCGACTGATCCGGCCAGGGAGGCCCACGGATGCGGTTCGGCCTGCTCGGCACAGTCACGGTCGTCGCCGACGGCGATCCGGGCGGCGGCCGGGACCGGCCCCGGCCGGTCGGCTCGGCGAAGGTCCGCGCGCTGCTCGCCGCGCTGCTGGCCACCCCCGGCCGCGCGGTGCCGCTGCACCACCTCAAGTCCGCGCTGTGGGGCGACGCCCCGCCCACCACCGCCACCGCGTCCCTCCACAACCACGTGGCCAGGCTGCGCCGGGTGCTGCACGAGGAGGGCCAGGACGGCTCCCGGCTGCGCGCCGCGCCGCCCGGGTACGTCCTGGACATCGCCGACGGCGAGTTCGACGTCTGGATCTTCCTCGGCCACCACGCGGCCGCCCGTACCGCGCACCGCGCCGGCGACTGGGCCTCGGCGCTCGCCGAGTGCGGGGCCGCGCTGGCGTTGTGGCGCGGCGACCCGCTGTCGGACGTGCCGCTGCGCTCCGACGTGCTGCGGGCGCTCGCCGCGCACCTCACCGAGGCCCGACTGCTCACCTTGGAGTGGCGCTTCGACGCGGAACTGGCGCTCGGCAGGCACCAGGGCATGGCCGCGGAGTTGGCCGGGCTGGCCGCGGCGAACCCGCTGCGCGAGACCTTCCACCGGCAGCTCATGCTCACCCTGCACCGCACCCACCGGCAGGCCGAGGCGCTGTCGGTCTACCACGGGCTGCGCCGCATCCTGGTCGACGAGTTGGGCGTGGAGCCGGACTCCGCGGTGCAGGCCGCCTACCAGGAAATCCTGGCCGAGCCGACGCCGACCCGGCCCGCGCCCGGCGGAATCCGTGCGGAGGGTGCCACCGCCGGGGTGACGGCCCCGGGCTTCGGCGGTAGCGGTAGCGGTAGCGGTAGCGGTGTGGTCGGCGCAGCCGCCGGGGTGATGGCCCCGGGTGCGGGCGCCGGGCGGGGCGCCTCCGCCGGCGAAGCGGCAGAAGCGGCCGAAGCGGGCAGCGGTGTCGCCGGACCCGGGGTCGTACCGGCGGGGCCCGGCACGCCCGGGTGCCCGGCCACCGGGACGCCCGCCACGGGCACCGCCGGGACGCCGAGCGACGCCGTATCCGTACGGGCACCCGCACCCGCACCCGCACCCGTGCCCGCGGGGCCGGCCCGGTCGGCGCCGGAGCATGCCGCGGCCGAGCGCAGACCCCCGCGCCCCGGCCAGGCCCGCGACGCGTACCGGCCCGAGGGCTCGGGC
>NZ_JACEGK010000890.1:0-1606 GCF_056859195.1 Streptomyces sp. NH27 | reverse complement strand
GACGTACCTCCTGAGACGTCGTCCGAGACGCCATCCGGTGCGCCGCCCGGGGCGGGCTCCGCGGCCGGGCAACTCCTCGCGGGCGGACGGTCGGTGACGATCGCGGCACGCTCGGTGCGGCTGCTGCGGGTGCGGCCGGAAACGGGCTGAACTCGGCCGCCCGGCCCCGTCCCGGCCACCCCCTCCCGACCTGGGCGGTCTCGACAGCTCGCAGGTCAGAACCGTGTGGAAGTTACCGAGTGGTCCAGTCCATATTGGCGGGGTGAGTTCTCCGCACTTCGGCCCCGAAGCCCCCGCCACCGTTTCGGGGCCTTCCGCACGCCCGCCGGCCGGCCGGCTGTGGTCCGCCAACTTCCGGGTCTTCTTCACCGCCCGTACGGTCGCGATGCTCGGCGACACCATGCTGCCCGTGGCACTGTCGGCAGGCCTGCTGGGCTACGGCTACTCGGCCGGCGACATCGGCCTGGTGATGGCCGCGTCCACCGCGTGCTTCGCCGGGTTCGTGGTCTTCGGCGGGGTGTTCGCCGACCGGTTCGACGCCCGCGCGCTGATGATCGGCGCGGACCTGGTCCGGGTCTGCTCGCAGTCCACCGCGGCCGTGCTGTTCGCCACCCACCAGGTGCGGCTGTGGGAGATGGCCGTGATCGCGGTGGTCAACGGCACCTGCGCGGCGATGTTCCAGCCCGGCGTGGCCAGCACCATCGTGCGCGTGGCGACCGACATACAAGGTGCCAACGGGGCGACCCGCACCGCCGAGTCGGTCGCCAGTCTGGTCGGGCCCGCGCTCGCGGGGGTGCTGGTCGGCTTCACCTCCACCAGCGTGGTCTTCGCCGCCCACGCCTCCACCTACCTCGCCAGCGCGCTGTGCCTGATCTCGCTGCGGCTGCCGCCGCTGCCGCCGCGGCTGACCGCGGCCGTCTCCACCTTCCGGGCCGATCTGGCCGAGGGATGGCGGGAGTTCCGCGCCCGCACCTGGATGTGGTCGGTGATCCTCGTGTGGATGGTCTACATGGTGTGCATGGTCGGCCCGTACACCCCGCTGGCCGCCGCCCAGCTCATCCCGGCACACGGCGCGGGCGCGTACGGCCTGGTCAACTCCGCGCTCGGCGGCGGCACCGCGCTCGGCGCGCTGTGCGCGATGCGGCTGCGGTCCGCCCGGCCGCTACGGGCCGGCTCGATCGCGCTCTTCGGCACGATGCTGATGCCGACCTCCGTCGGTCTGGGGCTGCCGATCTGGGCGATCACCTGCTGCATGCTCGTGGCCGGGGCCAGTTCGGCCTACTGGGGCGTCAATTGGGCGACCAGCGTGCAGACCCAAGTGCCCGGCGACATCCTCAACCGCATCCACGCCTACGAAGTCGCCGGCTCCATCGCCATGGTCCCCGTCGGCCAGGCCATGGCCGGCCCCGCCTCCTCCGCCTTCGGCACCCGCCACGTCCTCCTCTTCGGCGGCGCCATCCCCCTCCTCGTCGCCACCACCCTCCTTGCCATCCCCGCCGTCCGCAACCTCCGCCGCAAGTAACTCCCCCCAGGCGCCAAACCCTCCCGGGTGGTGCGTTCTGTCGGTCAACGGACCACCTGCCGGTGGGGGTTGCGCGCGCAGTTC
>NZ_JACEGK010000889.1:0-1614 GCF_056859195.1 Streptomyces sp. NH27 | reverse complement strand
CCCCATGGACACCATGCGTGACCGTTTCGGCACGGTCGCCAGTCGCCTTCTCGACGAGGATCCGCGCCTCGCGGTCGTGCTCGCCGTGATCTCCGGCGACCGCTTCAAGGACGCCGCCAAGGCCCATCCGGACCGCGTGATCGACGTCGGCATCCGGGAGCAGCTGCTGGTCGGCGTGGCCGGCGGCATGGCGTTGACCGGCCTGCGCCCCATCGTGCACACCTTCGCGAGCTTCCTGGTGGAGCGCCCCTTCGAGCAGGTGAAACTGGACCTGAACCACCAGGGCGTCGGCGCGGTGCTGGTGAGCGCGGCTGCGTCGTACGACATCGCGGCCGGCGGGCGCACCCACCAGAGCCCGGGGGACGTCGCGCTGCTGGACACCCTCGACGGGTGGACGGTGCACGTGCCCGGGCACCCGGACGAGGCGGAGTCGTTGCTGCGGCACGCCGCGGCCGACGGGGACAACCTCGTGTACGTCCGGCTCAGCGAGCAGACGAACCTCGCGCCGCTGCCGGTCTCGCCGGGGCGCTTCCAGGTGGTGCGCGAGGGCCGCGCCGGCGTCGTGCTCGCGGTCGGGCCGATGCTGGACGCGGTGCTGGCGGCGACCAGCGGCCGCGACCTGACCGTGCTGTACGCCTCGACGGTACGGCCCTTCGACGCGGCCACGGTGCGCGAGGCGGTGGGGCGTGCGGCTGCGGCCGACCTGGTGCTGGTCGAGCCGTACCTCGCGGGGACGTCGACGGACTTCGCCAACCGGGCGCTGGCCGACGTGCCGCACCGGGTGCTGTCGCTGGGCACGCGGCGCGAGGAACTGCGGCGCTACGGGTCCGCCCGGGACCACATCGCCGCGCACGGCTTGGACGAGTCCGGGTTGCGCGAGCGGATCGACGGGTTCCTCCGGCCGTAGCGTCGCGCGGCCGGCGTCCTCCAGCCGTAGCGTCGCAGCCGCGGCCGCAGCCGCAGACGCCTGCCCGTAGTCCCGTGTTCGGACATCGCCGGCCGCCGGGGCTCGCGGACGGGGTGACCGGATCGGTCCGCATCCGGACCTGATGGGGCCTGTCACCGCCCGGGGCACGGCCGTCAGGATCGGGGCATGACCCGAGCATTGATCGTCATCGACGTCCAGGAGTCCTTCCGCACCCGCCCGCTGTGGCAGACCATGTCCGACCCGGAGATCACCGACCGGGTGGACCGGCTGGTCCGGCTCGCCCGGCAGGCCGGGGACCTGGTGGTGTGGGTGCTGCACACCTCGCCCGGCAGCGGCGACGTGTTCGACCCGGAGCTGGGACACGTACGGCTGATGGAGGAGTTGCGGCGCCAGGACGGGGAGCCGCTGCTGCACAAGACGTCGCACAACGCCTTCACCACCACCAACCTGCAGCAACTCCTCACCGAGCACGGCGTCCGCGAACTGGTCGTGTGCGGCATCCGCACCGAGCAGTGCGTGGAGACCACCACCCGGGTCGCGAGCGACTTCGGCTACCAGGTCACCTTCGTCGTCGACGCCACCGCGACCAACCCCATCCCGCACCGCGACGCGCCCGCCGACCAGAGCGTCGCCGAACTGCTGGCGGACCCGCGCACGTTGAGCGCGGAGGAGGTCATCCGGCGTAC
>NZ_JACEGK010000888.1:0-1615 GCF_056859195.1 Streptomyces sp. NH27 | reverse complement strand
CCACCGCCCCGACCTCGATCCCCTCTCCACGTACTCCACATGGCGGCGGCCCTCGCGGACCCCGCCCGGCGCAGGCCCGTACCGCCCGTACCGGCTTCGTCGTCACCCTCGCCCTCGGCGGCCTCACCGCGCTCCCGCCGCTGTCGATGGACATGTACCTGCCCGCGCTGCCACGGGTCTCGCAGGCCCTGCACGCGTCGTCCGCGACCGCGCAGATCTCGGTGACCGCGTGCCTGGCCGGCATGGCGCTCGGGCAGCTCGTGGTCGGCCCGCTCAGCGACCGCTGGGGCCGGCGCGGCCCGCTGCTGACCGGCATGGTCATCTACGTGCTGGCCACCGTGGCCTGCGCGTTCGCCCCCACGGTCGCGCTGCTGATCGGCTTCCGGCTGATCCAGGGGCTGGCCGGCTCGGCGGGCATAGTGATCTCCCGCGCGGTGGTCCGCGACATGTTCGACGGCCTGGCGATGGCCCGGTTCTTCTCCAACCTCCAGCTCATCTCCGGGGTGGCCCCGATCATCGCCCCGGCGATCGGCGGCCAGGTCCTGCGGCTGACCGACTGGCGCGGCATCTTCGTGCTCTGCGCGGTGGTCGGCACCCTGCTCACGATGGTGTGCTGGCGCCGTCTGCACGAGTCGCTGCCGCCCGAGCAGCGCCACGCCGGCGGGCTGACCTCCACCTTCAGTTCGATCCGCGGGCTGGTCGCGGACCGGGTCTTCACCGGCTACGTGCTCGCCGCCAGCTTCTCCTTCGCGGCGCTGTTCACGTACGTGTCCGCGTCGTCGTTCGTCGTCCAGGACATCTACGGCGCGTCCCCGCAGACCTACGGGCTGCTCTTCGGCCTCAACTCCGTGGGTCTGGTGGCCGTCGGCCAGTTCAACGGCAAGGTGCTGATGGGCCGGGTGGACATGAACAAGGTGCTCGGCATCGGGCTCGCCATGATCACGCTCTCCTCCACCGCGCTCGTGCTGCTGACCACCGGCGTCCTCGGCCGGGCCGGCCTGGCCGAGATCGCCGTCGCGCTGTTCGTGCTGATGGCGTCGATGGGCCTGGTGATGCCCACCGCGAACACCAGCGCGCTGCTGCGCACCCGCCGGCACGCGGGCGCCGCCTCCGCGCTGCTCGGCACCTCCTCCTTCCTGGTGGGGGCCATCCTGTCGCCGCTGTCGGGCGTGGCGGGCGACGGCACCGCCGTCCCGATGGCCGTCACGCAGCTCGGCTGCGCGCTGGCCGCCGTGGCCTGCTTCGCCGGGCTCTGTCTGCGCGGTCGGCGTACGGTGGAGGGACCGTAACGACCTGGTGCACGACAGGCGGCGGGCTTCGGCGCCTGGCATCCGAAGCCCCATGACGCCGCTCGCCGATCCACCGCCTGTCGTGCCCCCAGGTCGTAAACCCTCGGGAGGTTGCGATGTCCGACGATCCGGAGAAGAACTGGGCGTTCAAGACAGCGGACAGCTCACTGCACACGGGGTCGGAGCACTCCGTGGACCCGGAGGACCTGGTGATGGCCTCCGGCCGGGACTGCACCCCGGAACTGATCGACAAGGCCCGCAAGGCACTGGAGGAACATGGCCCCGCCGCTGTCGAGAGGTACCTGCCGTGAGGCGGACCTCGACAC
>NZ_JACEGK010000887.1:0-1617 GCF_056859195.1 Streptomyces sp. NH27 | reverse complement strand
GGGCGAGGCCGGGCAGCAGTGGGGGGAAGGAGGCCGAGGGAGCGGGGGCCGGCTTCGGTACGGAGGCGGGGGCGCCCGCTGCCGACGGGCTCGGGGGCGCCGTGGCCACCACTTCGCTCGGGTCCTCCTCGCCGGCACGGCTCCCCGCCGACCCGCGCAGCCGCGCCCAGGACACGTCGGGCATCCGCGGCCGGGGCACCCGCAGCCCCCCGATCAACGCCCGCCACGGGTGCGGCGGATGGGCCACGTGGTAGCGCAGCACCAGCGCGCCCGGCAGCGCGATCGCCAGCGTCCACCCGGCCGCCGCGGCCCCCGCCAGCCACCATTTCGGCCCGAAGTCCGCGAGCCGGTGCAGGCCCAGCGGCCCGCCCGACCACGCGGCGAGCACCGCGAACCCGGCGCCCAGCACGAGCGCGGCCCCGGCCGTGACGCGGACCGTACTCCACACCGGCCAGGCGTCGTTCCCGACGGACCAGGCCACCCCGAGCGCGGCCAGCGCCGGCACCGCGAGCGTGGTCCAGCCGACCCAGGACGTACCGCTGTGCGGCAGCGCGGCCATCAGCGGGAAGCCGGGCAACAGCAGGTAGCCGGAGGCGCCGGCCGGGGCCACCGTGCTGCCCGCGCCGACCGCGAAGCCGACCCCGAGCGCGTACGACGCCGCCCACACCGCGAGGTTGGGCACCAGGCCGACGGCGAGCAGCAGCACCGAGACCCGCCCCACCAGCGGCCCGCTGAGCTGCTGGTACGTCTGGCCGACCGCGCCCATGTGCCGGACCAGCGCGGCCGCGCCGACCAGGGCGCCACCGGCCAGCAGCAGCCCGGCGGCAATGGCCGCGGCCCGCACCGCCGCGCCGACCTCCTCGGCGTAGGCCCGGTGCAGCCGGTACAGGCGGCCACCACGGAAGCGGTCGAGCGGCAGCCGTTCCGGGCCGGGCCGCCCGCAGCCCGCCCACGCCCCGCAGCCGGCCGCGGCACCGGCGAAGAGCAGCACGTACAGGGCGGTGAGCGGGTCTACGTGCACGGAACGGCCGGTGGCGTAGACGACGGCGATCGCGGCGAGGGTGAGGTAGCCGGCGAGCACCCACCCGGTCACCGTGGCGGCGGCGCGCAGCCGGGCCGAGCCGGTGAGACGGCCGTCGGGGTCGGCGCCGACGGAGCCGGCGAAGCGGTCCGGCCGGACGGAGCCGCCGGAAGTGTCGGGGCCGCCGCCGGTGTCCCGCCGGTCGGACCCGTCGGCGTCCTTGCCGTCGACCGCGGCCGCCACGGCCGAGGCCGTACCACGGAAGACCAGCCACGCGGGCAGCACGCTGAGCAGCAGCGGCGCCACGGCGACGGGCGCGGGGTCGCCGGAGAGCGTGTCGGTGCGCACCAGGTCCGCGCCCTGCGCGAGCAGCCACAGGTCGGTGCCCACGTGCAGGGCACCGCCGAGGCCGCTGTCGGGGAAGGGCGAACCGATCCACAGCATCAGCACGGCGGCGGCGATCCCGCCGAGCCCGAGCCCGGCGGCGACTGCGCCCGCGGCCAGCGCGGACACGCGGAGCGCGGCCCAGCGCGGCGGCGGGGCGGATAGGGAAGCGGTCAGCGGCTCGCTCGTCTGCGTCACGGCCACCCATGGTG
>NZ_JACEGK010000886.1:0-1618 GCF_056859195.1 Streptomyces sp. NH27 | reverse complement strand
GCGCCGCGCGGTGACGGCCGACCTCAGTTGCCGAGCACCACGATGTCGAGTTCCTTCAGCCGGTCCGGGTCGCCCACCAGCTCGATGGCGGTGATCACGTCGTCGTGGATCGTGAAGTCGAAGACCACGATCACCCGCTTCCGCGTCTGCCACACCGCTCCCACCGAAGTGTCGATGAGCGCGACGCGGGCGGCCTCGGCGCCGCCGGAGAAGATGCCCGCCACGCCGCGGGCGCCGTGGGTCATCGGAGCGGCGCCGATACGGACGGCGGTGTCGTCGGCGTGCATGGTGACGTTGGGGGCGAGCAGGGTCAGCAGACGCTCGAACTCGCCGTTGCGCGCGGCGGTGAGGAAGGCGTCCACCATCTCGTGCTGCCGGCGCAGGTCGGGCATCGGGGAGGCGCCGTGGATGCGCCGCCGGGCACGGCTGGCGATCTGCCGGGTGGCCCCCGGGCTGCGCCCGATGACCTGGGCGATGTCGGCGAACGGCACGGCGAACATGTCGTGCAGCACGAAGGCGAGCCGCTCGTCCGGTTCGAGCGTGTCGAGGATCACCGAGAGCGCCAGGCCGACCGAGTCGGCCAGCATGGCCTCCTGCTCGGGGTCCGCGTTCTCCTCGGTGGGGACGGGGGCGGACGCCTCGGTGTGCTCCTCGAAGAACTCCTCGCGCCGGCTGCGGGCGCGCAGCAGGTCCAGGCAGACCCGGCCGACGACGGTGGTGAGCCAACCGTCGAGGTTCTCCACCGCCTCCGCGTCGCTGCGGTGCAGCCGGATCCACGCCTCCTGCACCGCGTCCTCGGCCTCGTCGGTGGAGCCCAGCATGCGGTGGGCCACGGCGTGCAGCCGTGGGCGCTTCTCCTCGAAAGCCCGTGCGAGCTGGTCGTTCTCGTCCATGGCCACCGTCGTCCCCTTCGCTGTTCGCCGGTGCTTGACCGCCGTCGGATACATCTTCGCTCCGCCGGGCTCCATAGCTGTGACGAACGGGATCATCCGCGTGTGACGGGTCCCCGGCGATCGGTTCCCGCCTCCGGCACCCGGGCCGCCGCTGTCACACTCGCCCGCCGCCGGTCGTCGTAGAAGTGACGCATGCCGACCAGCCTGCGTCATGTGTTCCCGTAGAAAGGGATGAACATGGAAGCGCGCCTCACCAACCCGGCGATGATCCTCAACGCCACGCAGCCTATTCAGGACATGTACAAGGCCATCTACTCCGGTGGTGTCCCGAAGACGACCCTTGACCTGGTGCACTTGCGGGCCAGCCAGATCAACGGGTGCGGCCCCTGTGTGGACTCGGGTGCCCGTGGTGCCCGCAAGGGCGGCGAGACCGAGGAGCGGCTGTTCGCGGTCGCCGCCTGGCGCGAGACGCCGTACTTCACCGACGCCGAGCGCGCCGCGCTGGCGCTGGCCGAGTACGCCACCAGGTTGTCCGACCGCAGCGACCAGGTACCGGACGAGATCTGGGACGAGGCCGCCGACCACTACGACGAGAAGGGCCTCGCCGCCCTGGTCCTGATGATCTCGCTGACCAACTTCTTCAACCGCCTGAACGTCACCACCAAGCAGGTGGCCGGCGACTGGGGATAGCAGACCCGACGGCCCGGGCCCGGTCCACCTCGCGG
>NZ_JACEGK010000885.1:0-1618 GCF_056859195.1 Streptomyces sp. NH27 | reverse complement strand
AAGGGGCGTCCGCGTATTCGGGGGGTGGATCGCCCTCGGGGCTCGGGTGTTGCCCGGGGGTGCCGGTGGGGCGGAACGGCCCCGTCCGCCGCCGGATCGGCTTCGCAGGGTCTTGCAGAAAGTTTCTTGCAGCCTCTTTCGCAAAGCGTTGCACCGCTGTTACGGTCCTGCCCAGCCCGAGCGGACACCGGCCTGTGGGTGGGGTCGTCGAACGTCGGAACGGGTGAACGGGCACTTCCCTCATCAAGGAGTCAGGTATGCGACGCGGCATATCCGTCGTGGCGATGGCCGCGGCCATCGTCCTCGGTGCCACCGCCTGTGGCGGCGGCAGTGGCAGTGGCAGCACGCAGGACAGCGGCAACGGCAAGGCGAAGGACCCCGCCCAGGTGTCGGGCACGGTCACGTACTGGGACACCTCCGACGCGAAGGTCGAGGCGCCGACGTACAAGGCGCTGATCGCCGACTTCGAGAAGAAGTACCCCAAGATCAAGGTGAACTACCAGAACGTGGACTTCACCACCGTGGAGCAGAAGTTCAAGACCTCGGCGCAGAGCGGCAAGGGCGCGCCCGACGTGATCAGGACGGACGTCGGGCTGATCCCGGAGTACGCCTCGCTGCACTACATCGCACCGCTGGACGGCACCACCGCCCTCACCGACACGGGCGACTTCGTGGCCGGCCCGCTCAACACCACGAAGTACGAGGGCAAGTCGTACGCCGTGCCGTCGGTCACCGACACCCTCGGGCTGCTCTACAACAAGAAGGTGTTCGCCCAGGCGGGCATCGCCAAGCCCCCGACCACCTGGGACGAGTTGGTCGCGGACGCCGCGAAGATCAAGGCGAAGACCGGCGTCACCGGCACCTACATGAACCCCGACTCGTACTTCCTGCTGCCCTTCCTCTTCGGTGAGGGCGCCGACCTGGCCGACCCGTCCGCGAAGAAGGTCACCGTCAACTCCCCGGCGGCGGTCAAGGCCGTCACCGAGGCGAAGAAGATCTACGACACCTCCTCTCTGAAGATCGACTTCGCCAACGCCTACGACAACATGCAGACGTCGTTCAAGACCGGCAAGGTCGCCATGCTGATCCAGGGCCCCTGGTCGGTCGGCGACGACCTGACCGGCTCGGCCTTCAAGGACGGGTCCAACCTCGGCTACGCGCCGGTACCGGCCGGCTCCACCGGCAAGCCGCTCGCCCCGACCGGCGGCCAGGACCTGGCGGTCTACCAGGGCTCGAAGAACCTCCCCGCGGCCTACCTGTTCACGCAGTTCATGACCTCCACCGCCAGCCAGGAGCAGATCGCGGTGAAGAACGGCACGCTGCCCACCCGCACCTCGGCGTACACCGCGGACGTGCTGAAGAACCCGCAGATCGCCGGGTTCAAGCCGATCCTGGACACCGCCCGGCCGCGGGTGGCGCTCCCGCAGGTCGGCAGCCTGTTCACCCCGCTCCAGCAGGAATACATCAAGATCCTCCAGGGCAAGGCAAGCGTCCAGGGCGGACTGGACGACGCGGCCAAGCAGTTCGGCAAGCTACTGCCGGACTACACGGTGCAGTAGCACCCACCGGCTCCGGGCCGGCCGGCCGGGGTCTCGCCCGCCGCACCACGCGGCGGGCG
>NZ_JACEGK010000884.1:0-1624 GCF_056859195.1 Streptomyces sp. NH27 | reverse complement strand
CGAGGGGCGGGCCGTTGCGATGGCCCGGGGCGACCGGGCCAACCCGGCGGGCGGACGGCCGGGCCGCGCGGCCGCTCGGGTGAAGGACCAGATTCAGGTGAAGGACCAGATGACGCCGTGGTTGGCGATGGTGACCGTGACCATGATGGCCAGGCCGGCGACGCCGAGCGCCAGGCCGAGGGCCGCGCGGCCGCGGCGGCGCGTGCCGCGGGCGAACGCGACGAGCGCGAGGACGACGGCGGCCGGGCCGAGGACGACATTCAGCACGAGCAGGCCGGGCAGGCCCAGCAGGAAGGACGCGACGGCCATCCCGTCGGCGTCACGGACGTTGCGGGTGACGGCGGAGGCCGCCGGGGCGGCAGGGGTGCCGCCGGTCGTGCGCGCGGCCGAGGAGCCGGCGTCGACCGGGTGCGCTGCGGTGTTCACGGTGTTCCTCTCGGAAACGGTGGGTTCTTCCGGACCGCCGATCGGGCGGTGCCGGGCGGACGGGCGGCCCGCTCAGCGGTGGCGGCGGGCGAGGCCCTCGCGGACGGCGAAACCGAGCAGCCAGGCCGCGATGGCGGCGGCGAGGACGGTGAAGACCGTGAGCGAGGTATGGGCGGCGGCACCCATCAGGATGCCCATCCCCAGCAGGAGGACGACGAGGCTCATGTCTGCTGCACCTCCAGCGAGTTGAGATTTCAGATGACAGTTGTTCACTGACTTCTCCAGCGTACGGTGGCCAAAGTCGGCGAACGGTTGTTTACTGAATGACATGAGTCACACTTCCGACGCCCCCGGGACCGGGGCGGCTCGGCCAACTCGCGTGGCGCGGGCTGCTGTTGCCGCGCAGCCGCCCCCCGAAGGGCACCAACCGGGCGTCCGCCAGGCCCAGAAGCAGCAGACGCGGCAGGCGCTGCTCGACGCGGGCCTGCGCCTGCTGGAGCACCAGAACCTCAGCAGCCTGGGCCTGCGCGAGCTGACCCGGGAGGTGGGCGTCTCCCCCGCCGCCTTCTACCGGCACTTCCCGGACATGGACGGCCTCGGGGTCGCCCTGGTCGGCGAGGCGCTGGGCAGCCTGCACGACGCGGTCCGCGCGATGCTCGCCGACGGCGCCGACGGCTCCGCGCCGGACGCCCTGATCGAGCGCACCGTCGCCATCACCGCGGCCTACGTCGACGAGCACCGCCCGCACATCCGCTTCATCGCGCGCGAGCGGCACGGCGGAGTGCGGACCGTACGGGAGGCCATCGCGGCCGAACTCGGCCGCTTCACCGACGAGGTGGCCGCCGGCCTGGCCGCGCAGCCCTCATCGGCCGGCTGGTCCGCGGCCGAACTGCATGTGCTCGCCGGGCTCTATGTCGACCACATGGTGATGACCGCGTGGGAACTCATGGAGGCGCCGCCCGACGACGCGGCCGTACGGCGGCGGATCATGCACGCGGCCCGGCTGCGGATGCGGATCATCAGCGTGGGCCGCAGGCACTGGCTCGACCCGGAACCGGACTGACCCGGTCGACACCGCAAAGGAGCAGGCCAGCACATGGGCGGAGTACGGGACCGTGCGACACGACAGCACGGCCCCGAGCCCTCCGAAGTCGGGCGCGAGGGGGCGCACAGGGCCTTTTGGAGTCGGTACGAACGC
>NZ_JACEGK010000883.1:0-1640 GCF_056859195.1 Streptomyces sp. NH27 | reverse complement strand
GCTACCGCCCGGCCCGCGCCGAACTGCCCGGGCTGCTGCGCCGGGTCGGCGCCGTGGTCGTGGTGGACGACCTGGAGTTCGGCGGCGCCGGGCTGGAGGAACTGCTCGCCGCGGCCCCCGAATGCGCCTTCCTGATGTCGGCCATGCCCGACGTGCCCGCGCCCGCCGCCGACTCCATGGTCGAGGAGGTCTTCCTGGCCGGCCTCACCCGGGTCGCCAGCATGGACCTGCTCCAGTTCGCCGCCGGCCGGACGCTCGCCGAGGACGAGGCCGCGTGGGCGGCCGACCTGTGGTTCGAGTCCGAGGGGCTGCCGCTGCGCTTCGTCCAGGCGGGCGCGCTGCTGCGGCAGCGGGACGCGCTGCGGGCACCGGTCGAGGAGCCCGAGCCGACGGAGTGGGACGACTCGGTGTGGGAGAAGGGCTCGCCGGGTTCGGGTACCGGCGCGGGCGAGCGGTCCGCGGTCGTACGGCAGCCTGCTCCGGCACCGCTGCCCTCGCTCGCGGAGAGCGCCGCGCCCGCGGACCTGCTCGCCTCGCGGCTGAGCGAGGCCGCCCGGGAGGCACTGGCCTTCGCGGTCGCCCTGGACGGCGAGTGCCCGCACCCGTCGCACCTGCCCGCGCTGGTCGGCGACACCCACGGTGACGCGGCGCTCGGCGAGTTGACGTCCGTCGGGCTCGCGGTGCCGGTCGACGCGCACTTCCGGCTGGCGGCCGGGGTCGTACCGCAACTCGCCCCGAGCCTGTCGGTCGACGGCGAACTCTCCGACGTCCAGGCGCACACCGCGGCCCTGCACTACGCCTGGTGGACCGGGCACCCCTCGGTCACGCCCGAGCGGGCCACCGCCGAGTCCGAGGCGATCATCGCGGCGATGATCGCCTGCCGCGACGGCGGGCACTCCAGCGCGACGGTGCTGCTGGCCCGTACGGTCGCGCCCGCGTTCGCCGCGGCGCTGCACTGGGGGGCCTGGGAGCGGGCGCTGCGGGTCGGCCAGGAGGCCGCGCGGCTGTCGGGGGAGGTCGCCGAGGAGGCGTACTTCCTGCACGAACTCGGAGTGCTCGCGCTGTGCACGGGCAACCTCGACCGGGCCCGTGCCGACCTGGAGGCGTCCATCGCGCTGCGCGCCGCGCTCGCCGACCGGCAGGGCACGGTCGTGGGGCGCCGCACCCTCGCACTCGTCACCGACCTCGCAGGGCCCGGCGACCCGGAGATACCGGCGGCGGCGCCGACCGAGCCGCAGCCGGTGGTCGGCGGGACGCTCGCGCTGCCCGAGGCCGTGCCGCCCGTCCTCATCAGCAGGACGCCCGCGCCGGCTGCGGCCCCCGCCGGAGGCCACGCCGCGCCCACCGTGCGGAAGCTCGCGGTGGCCGGCTCCCGGCGCAACCTCGTCGCCGCGGGTACCGGGGTGCTGATCGCCGCCGTGGTCGGCACGATCGTCACCCTCGGGGCCACCTCGGGCGGCGACGACCACCCGGACAACCAGGTCAAGCCGATCGAGTCCGTCCAGCAGGACCCGCCGGACACGACGGCGGCCCCGGCCCAGGACGGCACGACGAGTTCCCCGTCGGCGAAGTCGTCCAGCACGTCGCCCACGACGACATCCTCGGCCACTCCGTCCGCACCCGAGGACACCACGACGCCC
>NZ_JACEGK010000882.1:0-1640 GCF_056859195.1 Streptomyces sp. NH27 | reverse complement strand
GGCCCGCCGTGGTCGGCCACGCACCCGGGCGGGCGGCAGGCGCGGCGGATGTCGGCCACGCACCCGGGCGCGGGGCGGAGGAAGGGTCGGCCGCGGGGGGCGCCTGCCCGGAGCCCTGCACCGGCGGTGCGGCCGATACGGGCGGAGGTGGCGGCGACGCCGGGGCCGCGGGCTGCTGCTGCGCCTCCGGCGCGGGAGTGGGGGCGGGAGCAGTGGCAGGGACAGCGGCCGGGGCAGCGGGTGCGGGTGCCGCAGAGCCCGATGCCGTACGGCCCAGTGCGGCCCTCGCCGCGGCCGGACCGGACGGACCGGCAGGACCGGCCTGGCCGCCGTACGCCGGACCGCCGCCCGGGGCCGTAGCACCGCCGGCCTGAGCCGGGCCGCCGGGCGCGTCACCGTAGCCGTATCCACCGCCGCCGGCCGTCGCCGCGCCGTTCGCCGCGCCGCCGAGGCTGACCCCGCGCTCCAACCGCTCCAGCCGCGCCTGCAGCGAGCGTTCGTCCTCGTACGCGGCCGGAAGCAGCACCCGGGCGCAGATCAGCTCCAGTTGGAGCCGGGGCGAGGTCGCGCCGCGCATTTCCGTCAGCCCGGTGTTGACCAGGTCAGCAGCGCGGCTCAACTCGGCGGCGCCGAAGACGGACGCCTGCGCCTGCATCCGCTCGACCACGTCCCGGGGCGCGTCGATCAGCCCCTTCTCCACCGCGTCCGGCACCGCCGCGATGATCACCAGGTCGCGCAGCCGCTCCAGCAGGTCCGTGACGAACCGGCGCGGGTCGTGCCCGCCCTCGATCACCCGGTCCACGATCCCGTAGACCGCCGCGCCGTCCCCCGCCGCGAACGCGTCCACCACCTCGTCGAGCAGCGCCGCGTCCGTGTAACCGAGCAGCGCGGTCGCCATCGCGTACGTCACACCGCCCGCGTCCGCGCCCGCCAGCAGCTGGTCCATCACCGACATCGAGTCACGCACCGAGCCGGCCCCGGCGCGCACCACCAGCGGGTACACCCCGTCCTGGACCTGGATCTCCTCGTGCCCGCACACCTCGGCGAGGTAGTCCCGCAAGGTCCCCGGCGGCACCAGCCGGAACGGGTAGTGGTGCGTACGCGACCGGATCGTGCCGATGACCTTCTCCGGCTCGGTGGTCGCGAAGATGAACTTCAGGTGCTCAGGCGGCTCCTCGACCACCTTCAGCAGCGCGTTGAACCCCGCCGACGTGACCATGTGGGCCTCGTCGATGATGTAGATCTTGTACCGGCTCCCGGCCGGCCCGAAGAACGCCTTCTCGCGCAGATCGCGGGCGTCGTCCACACCGCCGTGCGACGCCGCGTCGATCTCGATCACGTCGATCGACCCCGGGCCGTTCCGCGCCAGGTCCTGGCAGGATTGGCACTCCCCGCACGGCGTCGGTGTCGGTCCCTGCTCGCAGTTCAGGCAACGCGCCAGAATCCGCGCGCTCGTCGTCTTCCCGCACCCCCGCGGTCCGCTGAACAGGTACGCGTGATTGACCCGGTTGTTGCGCAGCGCCTGCTGCAACGGGTCGGTGACATGCTCCTGCCCGATGACCTCGGCGAAGGTCTCCGGCCGGTAGCGGCGATACAGAGCGAGTGACACGCCCCCGAGACTAGCCGGGCCCACCGACACC
>NZ_JACEGK010000881.1:0-1644 GCF_056859195.1 Streptomyces sp. NH27 | reverse complement strand
CCCGACCCCACCGACCCCGCCACCCCCGTGACCGGAACGACAGGAGACGACCCCGACATGCCCACCACCGAGCAGCAGCCCAAGGCCACGCCGACCGCCGAAGAGGCCATGGCGGTGTCGATGCACTACGCCGATCACCCCATCGCGGACATCGTGGAAGCGACCGGTCTGACCGAACAGCAGATCCACGCCCTGGTCGACACCTTCGAGGCCGAGATCGAGGCCGTTCAGATGGCGGAGAAGGAAAGCACCACCGCCGACATCGCCACCGCGACCGGCCTGAGCGAGCAGAAGGTCACCGAGCTGGTAGCCGCCGCGACGACCACCCCCGCCGACACCGAGACCCCCACCGGGCCGGTCGACGGCGGTACCGAGGTGCTGCTGGTGTGGGCGGAGCGGCACGACCTCGCCGGCATCCGCAGCCGGGCCGCCCGTGTGCGCAGCGACCTGGCAGAGCTCGCCGACCGGCGCGGGACCGAGCAGGCCACCGCTGAAGCCGAGGCCCGCGTCGCTGAGGCGAAGGCCGCCCTGGAGGCCGCGCAGGCCGAACTCCGCGCGGTGAAGACCGGCACGGCCCGCACGGCGGCCACGGCGCCGGACGTGCCGGCCCCGGCGGCCATCACCGGCGGCAAGCGGAGCCGGGAGGAACTGGCCCGCATCCGGGCGTGGGCGCGGGAGAACGGGCACCAGGTCGGTGTCGCCGGCGTCGTCAAGAAGACGATCCTGGACGCCTACGACGCCGCCCACAGCCCGGCCCGGCTGGCGCAGGCGAGCTGACCCATGACCACCGACAACACCATGGCGGTCCTGGACGGCTACCTGGAAGAGGACCCCCAGCCCGGCGACAGCCTCGCGCTCACCGCACTGTTCCGGCTGACCCTCTCCCCCACCGAGGACGCCGTCAACGAAGCGGTCCTCCCCTGCACCGTCGCCGACCCGCAGCTCGCTCACGAGGTGCTGCACACCCTGCAGCCCGGCGACCGGTTGCGGGTCACCGGGGCGATACGGGTGCCGGACAACCCCGGCGGGGCGTTGCGGCTGTGCGTGTCCGCGCTGGAGGTCCTCGACACCGCGCCCCCGCGCTTCGCCGAACTCGGAACGGGCCAGGGCGACAGCCCCGCCGGCGCGCTGCCGCTGCCTCCGCTGCCGCCCGGGCTCTCCCTGCCCGACGACGGCGGCCTGCTCGAGCGGTTCGGCCCGTACCTCGCCTACAGCGACCCGGACACCACGCTCACCAGCGTGTGGCGGGCCGATGGGGCGTGGGTCGGCGCGGACGCCTACCCGGTGACGGCCGGCGACCTGATCGACGCGTTCGAGCGCCGTACGGCCGCAGGCGAACCCTGACCCGGAGGCACTGGTGCCGATCCGGCCCGAGAACGCCCACCGCTACCCGCGCAACTGCGGGAGATCAGCGCACGGATCCGGTTCGGCAGGGCGGGCGGCCGCTGCGAGTGCACGGGCCACTGCGGCCTGGCGCACCCCGGCGGCCGCTGCCCCGCCCTGCACGACCAGCCCCACCCCGACACCGGCTCCGAGGTCTGCCTGACCACCGCGCACCTCAACCACCAGCCCGAAGACGTGCGAGAGGACAACCTGCTCGCCGCCTGCCAACGCTGCCACCTGCGGATCGACGCTGCTCACCAC
>NZ_JACEGK010000880.1:0-1646 GCF_056859195.1 Streptomyces sp. NH27 | reverse complement strand
CGTCTGCACGCCCCCGCCCCCGGCTGGTCGCTCGACTCCGACGTGGTCGTGGTCGGTTCGGGCGTGGCCGGGCTCACCGTGGCGCTGCGCTGCGCCGCGGCCGGCGCGAAGGTCATCGTGGTGACCAAGGCGCACCTGGACGACGGCTCCACCCGCTGGGCGCAGGGCGGGATCGCCGCCGCGCTCGGCGACGGCGACACCCCGGCCCAGCACCTGGACGACACCCTGGTGGCGGGCGCGGGCCTGTGCGACGAGGACGCGGTGCGGGTCCTGGTCACCGAGGGCCCGGGCGCGGTCCGCCGGCTGATCGCGACCGGCGCCCACTTCGACACCGACGCCGCAGGAACGATCCTGCTCACCCGGGAGGGCGGCCACCACCGCCGCCGTATCGCCCACGCGGGCGGCGACGCGACCGGCGCCGAGGTCTCCCGCGCCCTGATCGCCGCGGTGGTGGACGCCGGGACACCGCACCCGCAGGACCCGGCCACCGACGACGCCGCCACTACCGCAGCCGACACCGGTGCCGGTGCCGAAGGGACCATCGAGTTCGTCGAGAACGCCCTCGTGCTCGACCTGCTCACCGACGCCCGGGGCCGTACCGCCGGTGTCACCCTGCACGTGATGGGCGCGGGCGCCCGCGACGGAGTCGGAGCGGTACGCTCCCGCGCGGTCGTCCTGGCCACCGGCGGGATGGGGCAGGTCTTCTCCGCGACCACCAACCCGGCGGTGTCCACCGGCGACGGCGTGGCGCTGGCACTGCGCGCCGGGGCCGAGGTGAGCGACCTGGAGTTCGTGCAATTCCACCCGACCGTGCTGTGGCTGGGCCCGGACGCCGAGGGCCAGCAGCCGCTGGTGTCCGAGGCGGTCCGCGGCGAGGGCGCGCACCTGGTCGACGCCGACGGCGTGCGCTTCATGGTGGGGCAGCACGAACTGGCCGAGCTGGCGCCGCGCGACATCGTCGCCAAGGGCATCATGCGCCGGATGCAGGAGACCGGCACCGAGCACATGTACCTCGACGCCCGGCACTTCGGCGCGCAGATGTGGGCCGAGCGCTTCCCGACCATCCTGGCCGCGTGCCGCGCACACGACATCGACCCGGTCACCGAGCCGATCCCGGTCGCGCCCGCCGCGCACTACGCGTCCGGCGGGGTGCGCACCGACCTGCGCGGGCGGACCACCGTGCCCGGCCTTTACGCCTGCGGCGAGGTCGCCTGCACCGGCGTGCACGGCGCGAACCGGCTCGCCTCGAACTCCCTGCTCGAAGGGCTGGTCTTCGCCGAGCGGATCGCCGCCGACGTGATGGCGGGCACGGAGCCCGCGCCGGGCGAGCCGGTGCCGCCGGCCCCCGCGAGCGCCCCGCTGCTGGCCTCCGAGGCGCGCTACGAGGTGCAGCGGATCATGACCGCGGGCGCCGGCGTGCTGCGCAGCGCGGAGAGCCTCGCGACGGCCGCGGGCGCGCTGGAGCGGCTGCACACCGCGGCCGTGGAGGCGTACGACCGGGACGGCAAGACCGCGGAGCCGTCGACACCGGCACCGACACCGGCACCGGCACCGGCACCGGCCCCGACGCGGACGCAGACGCGGACACGGACACGGGGGTTGCGCCGGGCTTGGCCGGCGCGGAGTCCCAACTCGCGTTGCGCGAC
>NZ_JACEGK010000879.1:0-1651 GCF_056859195.1 Streptomyces sp. NH27 | reverse complement strand
CCACCGACCAGCCCCGGCGGCCGACAGCCGCAACCACAGCCCCCGATCGACGTCATGGAGCCCCCACGTATGTCCCGTTCCGATGACCAGCCGGCCGCGAAGCCGCCGCCGGTGGACCTCACCGCGCTCGGCCGGGACATCCTGACGATAAAGCGGGCCTCCCGCGGCGGAACCCAGACAGCGCCGGCCGCCGTCGGACGCAACGCCGCGGCCGTGGACGAGACGGTGGAACGCTGGGTGCCGGTGGCAGCCGCGTACCGCGACCGCACCGCCTCACCGGCGCAGAGAGCCCACTGGACGACGGTGATCAACGCCGTCGGCACCCACACCCACACCGCCGTGGCGTTCGAGGCGGTGATGCTCCGCGCACGGGACGTCCTCACCCTGCTGCAGGCCCTCAAGGGAAGCGCCTCGCCGGGGCCCTCGGTCAACGGCATCGCCGAGGCGCTCACGCGGGAGATCGCCAAAGGAGCTTTCCCGCCGGGCAGTTGGCTGTCCCGCGCCAACATCGCGGCCGAATTGCGCGCGCCCGAAGACCGCGTGCGATTCGCGCTGGCCGACCTGGCCGCGAAAGGCGTGGTGACCGCCCAACCCAACGGGGCCTACACCGTGGCGCACCGGAGCGGCACGTGAACCCCGAGGACTCCCCCACCCAGCCCACGGCCGAGGACGACCAGCTCGACGCCACCGACAAGGACCTCTACCTCGCCGGCGAGCACCTTCGCTCCAGTGCCCGGATCGTCGGCATCAGCCTCGATCCGGGTCTCCCCCGCGCGGGCGCACTCCTCCTGACGCCACTCTCCGCGACCGACGCGGTCGCGCTGGGCAACCTCGTCATCGACGTCGCAGCAGGGGCGCAGGACACCCTCGCCGACGCTGCCACCACCATCGATGTCGACCCTGACGGCGCCGCGGCCTGGCTCCACGCGGCGCTCGGCCTGGCCGGGCTGCCTGTCAAAGCCGGCCGGCCCGTCGGCACCGGGCCCGAGCGCCGGATTCCTCTGTCCGCTGTCGACCTTGCCGCTCTCCAGGCTCTGACTCGACCCCTCGAAAAGCGCGCCACCACGCTCACCACGATCGCCGACGACCTGAAGGCCGCGCTGCACCGCCATGGCCTGCTGTCACTCGCCCCCCGTGCGACAGGCGGCCGGGTGGAGACCGGATGGATGGGGGTGAAGGAGGCGAGCAAGCTGCTCCACGTCGTGGACGGCTCCCTCCACGAACACCCCGACGCCGACGACCGCACATTCGTCGACCGCGAATTCGTCGCGGACACCTTCCTCGGGCTCGTCTACGTCTTGCAGACCCTCCTGGACACCGCGATCACGGTAGACGCGCAATGGCCCTGCTCACACTGCCCTGCCGTGCCCGCCATCACCATCGGCCCTCTCATCCCCCTGAAGGCAGCGCAGTTGGCCGCCCACCTGCATAAGGCGGCCCTGTGAACGCCCGGATCGACGCCGGCCACGACCCGGGCGATGAACAGGCAATGACCCGCCAGTGGCGGCGCACCCTCACCGCGGGGTGGATCGCACTGGGCACGATCGCCGGAATCGCGGTCGGGTGCGCCGTCCTGATCCTCGTCCTGACGCAGACGCACCTGCCCCGGCTGCCATGACGCCACGACACGCCCCCCCCGGGAGAGGAGCAC
>NZ_JACEGK010000877.1:0-1674 GCF_056859195.1 Streptomyces sp. NH27 | reverse complement strand
CACGCCCCCTCCGCCCGGGACCCCACCAAGGAGGGCGGCGGCGCCCCAGCCGAGGGCCAAGCCTGAGTCACGCAGAGATGCAGGAAGTCGATTCCTGCCAGTCGGCGCAACCGACCGCATCCCACTCCTGACCTGGGCGAAGGCATCACGCGAGCCTCTGCCGGCCCAGCGGGGGGGTGATCTCTCTGCCCTGTGCGGGGAGAGAGATCACCCCCACCCAGGGCAGAGAAATCACCCCCTTTGTCGACACCGTCCGCCAGTCCAGTCAACGAACCTCGCCAGGGATTCAGATGATCATGGGTCAGACCCGGAAGCAGTACTCCATTCAGTCCGCTCACGCCGAGCTGTTTCGATCGCTGGTCGCGGAGCTGCGATCCTGGGAGCACCGGGCATGGAGCGTCGAGGTGAGGTCGCACAGCCGGAGCGTGTTCGTCATCCGGGCGACGGCCGTAGGACACGCGGCACTCACCGAGGCCGTGACCCGCATCGCGTCGGGGAGTGTCAATCCTCGTACTTGCATAACTCTTTTTGGCGCTGTAGAGTTGTTCTCAACGGGGCCGGGAAACGGCAACCGGCCCCCTCAATCCGTCCAGGAGGACACCATGACCGCTCAGATCACCACCGCCACCGGTCTCACCTACTCGGTCGAGGACACCGTGGGCGAAAACGGCGAGGTGACCTACAGCGTCAGCCGCGTCGCGGTCGATGGTGCGATCCCGGTCGGCTCCTTCGTGGTCCACCCGGACTACGACCCGCAGCCCACGACGCCCGCGCTGGTCAACATCCAGTTCGGCGCGGGTTCTCCGGAGGACCGCCACCAGCGCACGAACGTCCCCGCCACGGGCACCGCGACCATGCCCTACGTGGTCGGTCACAAGCTGGTCAACCCGCTGAACCTCACCCCTGAGTCCCCGATCTTCTACCTGTCCGACCTGCGCGCGGCGGTGACCGGCACCGGTACCAGCTCGATGAACCCCGAGGGCGACACGCTGCTGCGGACTTCCGCGCTGGTGACCGCCCTGGTGCGCCACTGGATGCAGCGCGCGGACCTGCCCGAGCTGACGTCCGCGTACGCCCAGTTCGTGAAGGCCGAGACTCCGTGGACCGAGCAGTACGCCAAGGCCAAGACGGCGAAGGTGGACGAGTTGACCATCATGATCATGACCATCAGCGAGCAGATCGACGAGCTGACCAAGCAGCGTGACGACCTGCCCGAGGGCGGTCTCAACCACCCGGACGCCACGCCGGACATGGCCCCGGCCGTGCAGATGACCGGCTCGATCAACGCACTGGCACTCAAGCGCAGTGAGGTGACGGAGGCGCTGAACGCGCTCAAGGCCCTCTGACCATCCCCCTTCCGTCCGGGGTCCGTCAGGACCCCGGACCCGCCTCACCGTCTCACCACGGCCCTGCAAGCCCGCCAGCGGAAAGGAGTTGACCATGAGTGACCCGCTCTTCCCCAGTTCACCGGACGGCGGGGGCGTTGCCGACGCCGTTGCCTTCATCCATCGGGTTGCCAGCACCTTGATCGCTCAGAAGTGGGGCGTGCGGGTTGTCGTGGTTTACCGAATCCTCAGCACGCCGGAGGCGGTATCCGTGACGACCACGCGGTACCTGCTGGCCTTGATGTCGGGTAAAACTCCCGTCGAAGCCGCTGGCGACGTTGGCCGGTAC
>NZ_JACEGK010000876.1:0-1675 GCF_056859195.1 Streptomyces sp. NH27 | reverse complement strand
GTCCAGCTCGACCGGCGGTTCGGCCGCGGCGGCGGCGTCCAGGACCGCGCGGGCGGCGCGGACCGTCGCCTGCGGGCCGCGCGGGGCGGCCTCCCGGCCGGTGAACAGCGCCCGGGACAGCTCGCGGGCCGAGATCCGCTCCACCTCGGACAGGTAGCGGTTGCGGCTGGAGCGCGCCACGCCGTCGCCTTCGCGGACGGTCGGCACGGCGACGATGTCGACCGGGAAGTTCAGGTCGGTGGCCATCCGGCGGACCAGCGCGAGCTGCTGCGCGTCCTTCTGCCCGAAGAACGCGGCCGTGGGCGTCACCCCGGGCCCGGGGGCAAGCGGACGGGTCAGGTGCAGCAGCTTGGCGACGACCGTGAGCATGCCGTCGAAGTGGCCGGGCCGGGACGCGCCCTCGAACCGCTCCCCCATCGGGCCGGCCGCGATCCGCACCTGGGGCGGACCGCCCGGGTACACCTCGTCGGCGTCCGGCGCGAAGACGAGGTCGGCGCCCGCCGCCTCGGCGAGCTTCACGTCCGCCTCCAGGGTGCGCGGGTAGCGGTCCAGGTCCTCGTGCGGCCCGAACTGGAGGGGGTTGACGAACACGGTGACCGTGACGACGCCAGTGCCGGCGTGGGCGCGGGCGGCGCGGATCAGGGCGGCGTGGCCCTCGTGCAGCGCGCCCATCGTCATGACCACGGCCGCGGCGGGGGCCAGGTCACGGGCGTGGTGGACGAGTTCGGTCATCGGGTCCCCCCGTCGGCGAGGGCGCCCAGCAGCGCCTCCGCGTATTCGGCCTTGAGCATTCCGTTGGCGAGCGCGCGGTCCGCGGTGGCACGGGCCATCGCCACGTACGACGCGACGGTCTCCGGTGCGTGGGCGCGCAGTTCGGCCAGGTGGACGGTGACCGTGCCGGCGTCGCCGCGGGCCACCGGGCCGGTGAGGGCGGCGTCGCCGGAGCGCAGCGCGTTGTCGAGCGCGGCGCCCAGCAGCGGGCCGAGCATCCGGCCCGGCTCCTGCACGCCTGCTTGCCGCAGCAGGTCCATCGCCTGGGCGACCAGCGTGACCAGGTGGTTCGCGCCGATCGCGAGGGCCGCGTGATACAGCGGGCGGGCCGACTCCTCGATCCACTCGGGCTCGCCGCCCATCTCGATGACGAGCGCCTCCGCGGCCGTACGCAGCTCGCCCGGCGCGGTGACGCCGAAGCAGCAGCCGGCCAGGCGCTGCACGTCGACGGGCGTGCCGGTGAACGTCATCGCCGGGTGCAGCGCGAGCGGCAGCGCCCCGGCACGCAGCGCGGGCTCCAGCACGGAGGTGCCGTACCGCCCCGACGCGTGCACCAGCAGCTGGCCAGGACGTACGGCGCCGGTCTCGGCCAGGCCGCGCACCAGCGCGGGCAACGCGTCGTCAGGAACGGTCAGCAGCACCAGGTCCGCCTGCGCCAGCACCGCGGCGGGCTCCATCAGCGGGACGCCCGGCAGCAACGCCTCCGCGCGGCGGCGGGACGCCTCCGACACCCCGCTGGCGGCCACCGGGCGGTGCCCCGCCAGTTTCAGTGCCGCGGCCAGTACGGGGCCGACTCGCCCCGCACCCACCACGCCCACGGTGAGCCTCGCCGGCTTCTCCTCCACCACGCCTCCCAGCCTCGGGCGACCCCCTTCTCGTCAACCTTACGCGAACTCTCCCCCCT
>NZ_JACEGK010000875.1:0-1683 GCF_056859195.1 Streptomyces sp. NH27 | reverse complement strand
ACGTATGGCTCCTCCGCGGCCCCCTCCGCCCGGGGAGCCACGCATGGTCGGCTCCCGGGCCGCACGCCGCTCGGGGCTCGTCGCGCCGTTCTCCCGCAGGGCTTCGCCTGGGTGGGGATGCCCCGGCGGAGCCAGGGGAGTACCCCGACGCGCCCCCGGGGATGCGCGGCTGCTTCCCGCCCGGTGCTCCAGCAGGACTTCGACGTTCTTGCCTGTTCAGAGGCCGCGTCGTGGTGGGCGTAGTGGGCACGGCGGGCGCCGGCCTGCCACGGTCCGCGCCAGGTGGGCCGGTTCAGGGCGTGAACGCTGCGCCAGGCGGGAGGCGCTTGACCCTCACGTGGCGTGATGCCGCATGGTCGGTGGCGTGGAAGAGCACCTGACCGTGGGACGTGTGGCCGAGCTGGCCGGCGTGAGCGTCCGCACGCTGCATCACTACGACGAGATCGGCCTCGTACACCCGTCCGCACGGACCACGGCCGGATACCGGGCCTACTCGGCCGCCGACGTGGAGCGGCTGCGGGAGGTACTCGCCTACCGGCGGCTGGGCTTCGGATTGCGCGAGATCGCGGATCTCGTCGACGACCCGGCCACCGACGCGGTCGCGCACCTGCGCCGGCTGCGCGGCCTGCTACTGGAACAGCGCGACCGCGCCGCCGCCATGGTGACGGCCATCGACAGAGAACTGGAGGCAAGGGCCATGGGGATCAGGACGACACCGGAGGAACAACTCAAGGTGTTCGGAGCCCAGTTGTACGACACCATCGGGTCCGCCTACCCGGCGACGCGGCGCACCGAGCCGCGGATCGCCGCGAGGGTCTGGGACGCGCTCGGAGACGCACAGACGGTACTGAACGTCGGGGCCGGCACCGGCTCCTACGAACCCCCGGACCGCGAGGTCACCGCGGTGGAACCATCGGCGGTCATGCGGGCGCAGCGTCCCGCCGGCGCGGCGCCGTGCGTGGCCGCCGCCGCGGAGAGCCTGCCGTTCGCCGACCAGTCCTTCGACGCCGCGATGGCGTTCAGCACCGTTCACCACTGGCAGGACCCGATCGCCGGGCTGCGCGAGCTCAAGCGGGTGGCCCGGCGCGTGGTGGTGTTCACGTACGACGCGAGCACGACCGGCTGGCTCCAGCGGTTCTGGCTCACCCGCGACTACCTGCCGGAATTCGCCGAACTTCTCGTCGACTGGCCTTCACTGGCCGACCTGACCCGCGCGATCGGGGGCCGCGCGGAGCCGGTGCTCGTCCCATGGGACTGCGCCGACGGCTTCTTCGAAGCGCACTGGCGCCGCCCAGAGGCATACCTGGACGAACAGGTCCGCCGCGCGGTATCCGTCTGGACCAGGGTCGGACCACAGGCCGAACAACGGGCGGTGAACATGCTCCGCGACGACCTCTCCTCCGGCCGCTGGGCCGAACGCAACCGCGACCTCGTCGCCCTCGACACGGCCGAACTCGGCCTCCGCCTGCTCGTGGCCTGAACCATCGTGCGCGAGAACACCGAAAGGAGTTGACCCACCCACCGGAATCGGTAGCCGTCGCCGTGGCGTCACTTGGCCGCGATAGCAGACTCGAGCTGTCTCGGTTACCCGCCGCTGTCGTCTCCAGGGGCGGGCGCTGCGCGGGGGGGCGGCGTTCGGTGGCCGCAGTTGCTCAGGGGCGCGGGAACCGCGCGACCGGCCAC
>NZ_JACEGK010000874.1:0-1709 GCF_056859195.1 Streptomyces sp. NH27 | reverse complement strand
GCCTTGGACCGGCTCGACGCTCCGGCCTCGGCTGCGGCGGCGGTCCGCCTGCGGGCCTTGCTGGCCCGGCTCCCGGACGCCCCGGCGGCGGAGGGCGGCGACGCGCTGGCGTCGGCGACGACCGCCGAGGAGGTGCTCGGCTTCATCCAGGAACGGTTCGGCAGATGAGCGGCGCCCCGGCCCGAAGGTCCCCTGCCCGAGGGCCCCTTGCCCAAGCGCCCCCTTCCCAGGGCGTCCCCTCCGATGGCTCCTCCGTCCGTCCGGCCGGCCACGGCTCGACCAAGGCCCAGGCCCAGGCAACACAGGAGATGCGTGCAGTGACCAGCAGCAGCGGCACCAGCAGCGACAGCGGCACCGGCGCCCAGGCGGTCGGCGGCGACAAGGTCGTCGAGACCCTCAAGTGGATGGCGCACGAACTCGACGCCGCCAAACGGCAGGTGGCAAAACTGGAGGCCGCTCGCTCGGAGCCGGTCGCGATCGTCGGCATGGGCTGCCGCTTCCCCGGGGACGTCGCCTCCCCCGGCGACCTGTGGCAACTGCTGTCCGAGGGCAGGGACGCGATCGGGCCGCTGCCGGCCGACCGCGGCTGGCAGTTGGAGACGCTGTACGACCCGGACCCGGCCGCGGCCGGCACGGCGTACGTCCGCGAGGGCGGATTCCTCGCCACGGCAGGCGACTTCGACGCGGCCTTCTTCGAGATCTCGCCGCGCGAGGCCCTCGCCATGGACCCGCAGCAGCGGCTGCTGCTGGAGGTCGCCTGGGAGACGCTGGAGGACGCGGCGATCGATCCCGGGACGTTGCGCGGCAGCGGCACCGGCGTGTTCGTGGGCACCAACGGCCAGGACTACGTCCCGCCCATGATGGACGGCGTCGCCGATCTCGCCGGCTACCTCGGCACCGGCTCCACGCAGAGCGTGCTGTCCGGGCGGCTCGCCTACGCGCTGGGCCTGGAGGGGCCCGCGGTCACCGTGGACACCGCGTGCTCGGCCTCCCTGGTGGCGCTGCACCAGGCGGTACGGGCGCTGCGCGGCGGCGAGTGCGAACTGGCGCTCGCGGGCGGCGGCACGGTGATGTCGACCCCGTGGACGCTGGTGGAGTTCTCCCGGCAGCGGGGGCTTGCGCCGGACGGCCGCTGCAAGACGTTCTCGGAACGGGCCGACGGCACCGCCGTGTCGGAGGGCGTGGGCCTGCTGCTCCTGGAACGGCTGTCGGACGCCCGCCGCAACGGCCACCGCATCCTCGCGGTGGTACGCGGCTCGGCCGTCAACCAGGACGGCGCCTCCAACGGCCTGACCGCGCCCAGCGGCACCGCCCAGCAGCGGGTGATCCGGGCGGCGTTGAAGGACGCGGGCCTGGCCACGGCGGACGTGGACGCCGTGGAGGCGCACGGCACCGGCACCCGGCTCGGCGACCCCATCGAGGTGGACGCGCTGCTCGCCACGTACGGCCGGGACCGGGCCGTGGAACGGCCGTTGTGGCTCGGCTCGGTGAAGTCCAACCTGGGCCACACTCAGGCCGCCGCCGGGGTGGCCGGCGTCATCAAGACCGTCCTCGCCCTGCGGCACGGCACCCTGCCCCGCACCCTGCACGCCGAACCGCCCACCACCCACGTCGACTGGGCCACCTCCGCCGTCCGGCTGCTGCACGACCAGCAGCACTGGCCGCGGACGGACCGGCCGCGCCGGGCAGCCGTGTCGTCCTTCGGGATC
>NZ_JACEGK010000873.1:0-1713 GCF_056859195.1 Streptomyces sp. NH27 | reverse complement strand
GCGCACAGGCAACCCCCACCCCCGAGTGATCCGACCATCCGCGCAGGTTATTGACGCGCCCTCACCCGCTGGCTAGCTTCCGAGGAGAGCGCTCTCCCCCCAGTGCTCGCCCAGTGGCGTGCCTCCGTACGCCAGTTCAAGGCTCAGGAGCCCCCCATGCGTGCAATGAGACCACTGCGCATCGCCGTTCTCGCGGCCGTCCTGACAACGATGTCAACCGCCGTGGCCCACGGCGCGGCGCCACCGGTGAAGGCGTCCTCCGCGGCGCCCTCGGCGAGCGCGGCCACCACGATCTGCAACGCGTACTGCGACGCCCGGGACCCGGCGCTGAGCACGCAGGACCGGCAGCCGGTGAGCACTTCGGTCAACTCGCGTTCGATCGTGTTGCACTTCGACGACGATGACGCGATGGCGTGGGCGTCGATCGACAACGGCGGCGCGGGTGACGAGGTGTGGCTGGACCGCTCGATGGACGGTGGCCGTACCTGGAGCGACGGCAGCAAACTCGGCGACACCTCGGTGCCGTCCGGGTCGGGCGGTTGGCGCACCATGATGTACAACGTCGACGACTGGAACAACGAGGGTGTCGGCGCGGTGCGGGCCTGCGGCCAGGCGTCCGGTTCGAGCGACATCGCGTGCACCTCGTGGGCGCGCACCACCTGGAACGCGTGGTCCCGGGGCACCGCCGCGGCGACCGCGCTGATGATGTCGTACGACCGCGGCAGCAAGCTGTTCGGCGGCAACGGCTGGTGGACCAGCGCCAACGCGCTGACCGCGATCATCGACAACGCCCGGATCAGCGGCATGCCGAGCTACAAGTACGCGATCAGCGAGACGTACGACGCGAACATCAACGCGCAGGACGGCAACTTCACCAACAGCTATCTGGACGACACCGGTTGGTGGGGCCTGGCCTGGGTCGACGCGTACGACGCGACCGGTGACAGCCGCTATCTGAACACCGCGCGGGCGGACGCGGACCACATGTTCGACAACTGGAAC
The DNA here is from genome assembly GCF_056859195.1 of Streptomyces sp. NH27. Classification (NCBI taxonomy): domain Bacteria; kingdom Bacillati; phylum Actinomycetota; class Actinomycetes; order Kitasatosporales; family Streptomycetaceae; genus Streptomyces; species Streptomyces sp. NH27. The sequence goes on along the minus strand of NZ_JACEGK010000873.1, from coordinate 711 downwards.
ACCACGTGTGGCGGCGGGGTGCGGTGGAACACCGGCGGCGAGTACAAGAACGCGATCACCAACGAGCTGTATCTCTATCTGAACTCCGCGCTGCACAACCGCATTTCGGGTGACACCAGCTACCTGGGCCGGGCGAACACCGAGTGGTCGTGGTTCCAGAACAGCGGCATGATCAACGGCGACCACATGATCAACGACGGCCTGAACGACTCGTGCGTCAACAACGGCCAGACCACCTGGACGTACAACCAGGGTGTGGTGCTGGGCGGGTTGACCGAGCTGTACAAGGCGACCGGTGACTCGGGCCTGCTGGACACCGCGCGCACCCTGGCCGACGCGTCGACCGTCAACCTCCAGTCCGGCGGTGTGCTGCGCGAGCCGGGCGAGGGTGACGGCTGCACCGGCGACGGCCCGAGCTTCAAGGGCGCCTACGTGCGCGGGCTGGGCAAGTTGAACGACCAGCTCTCCGACCACCCGTACGCGGCGGACCTCAGCGCGTGGGCGAACTCGGCGTACAACAACGACCGCAACTCCCTCGACCAGTACGGCCCGCACTGGGCCGGTGGCGCCGGCAGCAGCGACTACGGCTGCCAGCAGAGTGTGCTCGATCTGCTCAACGCGGCTGGTTGACAAGGCCGTTCGCACTTCGCACGCGGACGACGCTCACCGCGATCTGACGTTCCATCGGTAGGCGCATGCACGGTTCGCGAC
>NZ_JACEGK010000872.1:0-1722 GCF_056859195.1 Streptomyces sp. NH27 | reverse complement strand
GGTTCGCGGTGTCCGGCACCTCTCCGCCTTGCGAGGCTGGGGGCGCCCCCGCGCCGAAGGCCATGGGGGAGCAGCGGACGCCGCGAACCCGGCGGACCCTTCCGGCTGCGGCTTGGACCGCCCGGCACATGGAGGGTGGGAGAAGGAGCGGGTCGGGGTGCAGGAAGCCCTTCGTGCAAGCACAGAAGGCTCCGACCGAGCCGAAAGGCGGGAAGTCGCAGGTCAACCGCTACGCGGTCAGCACTCGATGACGTTGACGGCGAGGCCGCCCCGAGCCGTCTCCTTGTACTTGACCTTCATGTCCGCGCCGGTCTGCTTCATGGTCTTGATGACCTTGTCGAGGGAGACGTGGTGGCGGCCGTCGCCGCGCATGGCCATGCGGGCGGCGGTGACGGCCTTGACCGCGGCCATGCCGTTGCGCTCGATGCAGGGGATCTGGACGAGGCCGCCGACGGGGTCGCAGGTGAGGCCGAGGTTGTGCTCCATGCCGATCTCGGCGGCGTTCTCGACCTGTTCGGGGGTGAGCCCGAGGATCTCCGCGAGGCCGCCCGCGGCCATGGAGCAGGCGGAGCCGACCTCGCCCTGGCAGCCGACCTCGGCGCCGGAGATGGAGGCGTTCTCCTTGAAGAGCATGCCGATCGCGCCCGCGGCCAGCAGGAAGCGGACCACCGCGTCGTCCCGGTCGGCGGCGGAGGTGGTGGGCGAGCAGACGAATGCGAGGTAGTAGTGCAGGACGGCCGGGATGATGCCGGCGGCGCCGTTCGTGGGGGCGGTGACCACGCGGCCGCCCGCCGCGTTCTCCTCGTTGACGGCCATCGCGTAGAGGGTGATCCACTCCATCGCGCGGGTGGACGGGTCGCCCTCGGCCCGCAGCTGGCGGGCGGACTGCGCGGCGCGGCGGCGTACCTTCAACCCGCCGGGCAGGATGCCCTCACGGGACATGCCCCGCTCCACGCATGCCCGCATCACCTGCCAGATCTCCAGCAGGCCGGCCCGGATGTCGGCCTCGCTGCGCCACGCCTTCTCGTTCTCCATCATCAGCGCGGAGATCGACAGCCCGGTCTCCCGGGACAGCCGCAGCAGTTCGTCGCCGGTACGGAAGGGGTGCCGCAGCACCGTGTCGTCCAGCTTGATCCGGTCCTCGCCGACCGCGTCCTCGTCGACCACGAAGCCGCCGCCCACCGAGTAGTACGTCTTCGCCAGCAGCACCTCGCCCGCGTCGTCGTACGCCGACAGCGTCATCCCGTTGGCGTGGTACGGCAGCGAGCGGCGCCGGTGCAGCACCAGGTCGGTGTCGGCGTCGAAGGCGATCTCGTGGGTGCCCAGCAGGCCCAGCCGCCGTTCGGCGCGGATACGGGCGACCTCGTCGTCGGCGGTCTCCACGTCGACGGTGCGCGGCGAGTGGCCGGACAGGCCGAGCAGGACGGCCTTCGGGGTGCCGTGGCCGTGGCCGGTCGCCCCGAGCGAGCCGAACAGCTCGGCCCGGACGGACGCGGTGTGGGTGAGCAGCGCCTCGTTCTTGAGGCGGTGCACGAAGATGTTCGCCGCCCGCATGGGGCCGACGGTGTGCGAGCTGGAGGGGCCTATTCCGATGGAGAACAGGTCGAAGACGGAGATTGCCACGGTGTTCCTAGCTCCTGGATTTTGCGGACGCCGTTGTCCGCAGGGTGCTGCGGTCGCGCTCGGCGGGGGCGCGCTGCCGGTCGGGAGGCGGGCTCCCGC
>NZ_JACEGK010000871.1:0-1727 GCF_056859195.1 Streptomyces sp. NH27 | reverse complement strand
CGCCCTGTGGGCCCAGCACTCCGGCGCCGTCGTCCTGGCCCCGAACATTGACGGCTTCCCCGAACAGATCACCGATGGCCACAACGGCCTCCTCTACGACCCCGCCCCCGGCGCCCTGACCGCTGGCATGCGCCGCGCGCTCGCCCTGACCAGGGACGAACGCGCCCGGCTCCGCACCGCCGCCCACCGCAAAGTCCTCAACCAGCGCAATGCCGCCCAGCACCTCGCGGCGCTGCTGGCCATGTTCTGGCAGCAACGCGCCACTCCCATGGCTACACTCCATGGTCATCCGGCACCGGATGCCCGTACGCCGCGGTCACAGGCACCCACCAACACGCACCATCCCCTGGAGGCCACGCCATGACCGCGCCCCTGCTGCTCGTCGACGGCCACTACCTCCTGCACCGCTCCTGGTTCGGATTCGCCGCCCGCATCACCAGCCGCGACAAGACCATCGACCGCACCGGTGTCTTCGGCTTCACCGCGCTCCTGCGCAAAGCCCAAGTCCAGCACGGCGAAAGCTTCGAGATCTTCGTGGTCTTCGACTCCGAGGACGGCTCCCAGGCCCGGGCGAGCCAGGACAGCGACTACAAGGCCCAGCGCCCCGCCCCCGAGCCCGGCCTGATCGAATCCCTTTCCCTGGTCAAGAACGCCCTCGATCACAGCGGCGTCCGATGGATCGAACACGACGGCTGCGAGGCCGACGACGTCATCGCCACCCTGGCCACCGCCGCGCGCACCGACGGCCGCGCGGTCGACATCATGACCACCGACAAGGACTACATTCAGCTCCTGGCCGACCCCAGCGTGCGCCTGCTGAACACGGGTGTCGGCATCGAGCGCCGCTACACCGCCGGCGAGCACATCCTCCCCCGCTACGGTGTCTTCGCCGAGCAATGGCCCGATTTCCGCGCCCTGATGGGCGACCCGGCTGACAACATCCCCGGCATCCGCGGCATCGGCGCCAAGAGTGCAGCCCGGCTGCTGACCGACCGGCGCCGCATCGAGAACATCCCCGCCGACGAACTGCGCCCCACCTGGACGACGCAGTGGCCGCAGGCCCTGCGCTGGCGCGAAATGATCAAGCTCGACACGAAGACCGAACTCCCTGACAACCTCCTCACCGGCACGCCCGCCGCGACGCTGCCCAAAGCCGCGCACGTCCTGGAAGCGCTCGGCCTGTGGTGACACCCACCGCGATATGGGACTTCGACGGAACGCTCGGCCACCGCCGGTACGGAACCTGGGCCGAGTGCCTCCTGGAGGTCCTGGACGTCCAAGAGCCCGGCCATGGCTGGGCCTTCCCCGAGATGTTCGAAGCCCTCGCCACCGGCTTCCCCTGGCACGCCGCCCACGTCCCCCACCCGCACCTGAGCGACCCCGACGTCTGGTGGGACCACATCACCAGCGTCGTCGCTGAAGCCCGCACCCGCCGCGGGCTCTCCCGCCCTCACACCGCGGCCGCCGCGACCCGCGCCGCCTACACAGACCCCGCCGCGTGGAGCCTCTACCCGCAGACTCTGCACGTCCTCGACCGGCTCACCGCGCACGGCTGGACGCACATCCTCCTCTCCAACCACGTCCCCGAACTCCCCGCCATCCTGTCCGCTCTCGGCATCGACACCCGCTTCCACGCGGTGATCAACTCCGCCGCCAGCGGATACGAGAAACCCCACCCCCAGGCGTTCCGTCTCGCCCAAGGCGCCGCCGGCCCCGCACACCATCTC
>NZ_JACEGK010000870.1:0-1729 GCF_056859195.1 Streptomyces sp. NH27 | reverse complement strand
CGAGGCGACCGCCGCCACCGCCACGCGCGGTGGGCGGCACCGCGCGACGAAGCGCTGAGCCTTGGGCGGCGAGCAGCGGGGTTCGTCCGGCCGGCCACCGGAAGAACCTGACGACTCCGGGGAGCCCGCGGCCTCCGGCATACGACCAGGGGCGTCCGGGCCCGGACCCGCGGATTCCGGGGCTGAGCCGGCGGATCCCGGCACCGGGTCTGTGGATTGCGGCACCGGGCCGGCGAATTCCGGCACCGGGTCGGCGGGTCCCGGCACCGGGCCGGCGAATTCCGGCACCGGGTCGGCGGATTCCGGGCCCGCGGCTGAGGCGTCCGAGCCGTCGTCCGGCGGGACGGGCGACGGCCCCGTCGATCTCGGAGCCGCGCTGACGCCCGCCCAGGGCATACCCGCGGTCGTGCTGCCGCCCGAGGGCGGACTGTGGCAGGACCGGATGCGGGCGATGCTGCGGCTGCCGTCGACCGAGCGGCCCGCGCCGCCCGCGGACCGGCCGGGCACGGTGGCCGGGGCGGGCGGCGGTTCGGTGCCGCGGGTGCTCGACCTCACCCTGCGGATCGGGGAGTTGCTGCTGGCGGGCGGCGAGGGCGCCGAGGACGTCGAGGCGGCGATGTTCGGGGTGGCCTTCGCGTACGGGCTGGCGCGGGTGGAGCCGACCGTCACCTTCACGCTGCTGGGCATCTCGTACCAGCCGTCGCTGACCGAGACACCGCACACGATGAGCCGTACGGTGCGCCGCCGCGGCACCGACTACACGCGACTGGCGGCCGTCTTCCACCTCGTCGACGGGATCACCGCGCACGAGGTGACGCTGGAGGAGGCGTACCGCAGCCTCGCCGACATCCGCCGCAACCGGCACCCGTACAGCTCGTGGGTGCTCACCGGCGCGGCCGGGCTGCTCGCGGGCGCGGCGAGCGTGCTGGTCGGCGGCGGTCCGCTGATCTTCGTGCTGGCCGCGCTCGCCGCGATGCTCGGCGACCGGCTGGCGTGGCTGCTGGCCGCGCGGGGGCTGCCGGAGTTCTACCAGTTCGGGGTCGCCGCGATGCCCGCCGCCGCGATGGGCGTGCTGGTCGGCCAGTACGGCCACTGGATACCGGGCGCGAGCAACGTGCAGTCCTCGGCGGTGATCACCGGTGGGCTCTTCGCACTACTGCCCGGCCGTGCGCTGGTCGCCGCCGTGCAGGACGGCCTCACCGGCTTCTACATCACCGCCTCGGCCCGGCTGCTCGAAGTGGTCTACCTCATCGTCGGCATCGTGATCGGGGTGACCCTCGTCCTCTACGCCGGGGTCCACACCGGGGCGCGGCTCAACCCGGATCAGGCGCTGCGGGCGTACGACCGGCCGTGGGTGCAGTTGCCCGCCGCGATGGTGCTGACGCTCGCGTTCGCGGTACTGCTCCAGTGCGAGCGGAAGGTGCTGCTGGTCGCCACGCTCAACGGGGGCGTCGCCTGGACCGTCTTCGGGGTGCTCCACCAACGGGCGGGCGGCAACCAGGTCGCCGCGACCGCCGCGGCCGCGGGGCTCGTCGGGCTCTTCGGCCAGCTCATGGCACGCTACCGCTTCGTCTCCGTGCTGCCGTACGTCACCGCCGCGATCGCGCCCCTACGGCCTCCAGGTCCGCGACGTCCGCGACCTGATCCCCGCCGACCTCGACGGCTGCGACACCGTCGTGCACCTGGCCGCGCACAAGTCCGTGCCCGAGAGCTTCGAGGTCGGCGGGTT
>NZ_JACEGK010000869.1:0-1730 GCF_056859195.1 Streptomyces sp. NH27 | reverse complement strand
GATCGCGTGCACCACCTCGGCCACGCCGAGGACGATCAGCCACACGCCGGACACGATCGTGAGGGCGGTCAGTGAGCCGAACGGGGACACGATCAGCACGATGCCCGCCACGAGCGTGATGCCGCCGAAGAACACCTGCCAGCCGCGGGCCGGCAGATCCTCGGTGGAGAACGCGACGGCGAGCATCATGATCCCGCGCAGCAGCCAGCCGAACCCGATCCACAGTGCCAGCAGAAGCAGCGACTCCGCGGCGCCGCGGAAGCAGATCAACCCGAGCAGCACGCTCAGCGCCCCGGTGACGAAGGAGAGCGCCCGCATGCCGCCGGGCACGTGCGGGCCGAAGGCGCCGGCCAGTTGGAGGATGCCGCTGGCCACCAGGTAGATGCCGAACAGGATGCCCACCACCAGCAGCGTCGAGCTGGGCCAGGCGAGGACGATGGCGCCCAGGACGATCGCGGCGATTCCGGCGGCGAGCAGTACCTGCCAGGCGGATCGGGCGAGCGCGGCGAGCGCGCCTCCTGGGGCATCACCGGAGAGATGGGTCATGGCACTCCGCCTTTCGCGCACCGGCCGTGCTGGCTCGGAGGTCGTTTCCACCGTCGCACGGCTGCCGGAAGTCCGCAGGTCGGACGGGTCGGCGGCGCCGTACTCCCGCCCCCGCGCGGCCGTACGAGGGGGCCGTACGAGGGCCGCGCCAGCGTCGTACGAGGCCGTACGAGCGCCGTACGAGGCGCCGTGCCAGCGTCGTACGACCGGTTCGGCCGGTTCGGGCGGCCCCCGGGCCGGTCAGACGGCGAAGAGCAGGCCGGCGCTGATCAGGACGACGACGGCGGTGGCGAAGTGGATGCCGAACGCGACCGCCCGGGCGCCGCCGTGCCGCAGCACGATGAGGGTGTCGCCGAGCGGTATGAGTGCCACGGCCACCATGTACCAGGCTTCGGCGCGGGCACCCACCAGGATCAGCAGCATCAGGCCGAGCACGCCGAACGTGCCGTCCCGAAGCCCCTTGACGGTGAGGAAGGCCGGGTCGCCGTCCGGCTTGGCGGGTACGCCGTATCCGGCGGCGGCGGGCCGGGGCTGGATCAGGAACCGGGCCCCGATGAACAGCACGAAGAGGTCGAGGACGACGGCGAGCGTGTACGCGGTGGCGGTCATGCCATGGCTCCAATTTCTAGCATCGCTAGGGACGAGAGCGAATCTAGCAGATCAACGGCACGATTTCTAGCGATGCTAGAATCGGGTCATGTCGATCCATACGCGCCGGGAGCGCGAACGAGCGGAGCGCGAGCGGCTGATCATCACGACCGCGCGGGAGCTCGCCGAGGCGGAGGGCTGGGACGCCGTCACCACCCGGCGGCTCGCCGCCGAGATCGAGTACAGCCAGCCGGTCCTCTACAGCCACTTCAAGGGCAAGGGCGCCATCATGGCCGCCGTCGCCGAACAGGGCTGCGCCGAACTCGCCACCGAACTGCGCGCGGCCCGCACCGCCACCGACGGCGCCCGCGGGGCCCTCGCCGCGGTGGGAGCGGCGTACATCTCCTTCGCACGGGAACGCCCGGCGCTCTACGACGTGATGTTCACCCACGCCGTCGACCTGCCCTTCGCCACCCCGGAGGCCCCCGCCGCCCTGCGCGACGCTTTCGGCGAAAACCGTCAAGTCGTCCAGCCGCTCGCCGCCGGCGACGCCCCGGGCATCCTCACCGAGACCTTCTGGGCCGGCCTGCACGGCC
>NZ_JACEGK010000868.1:0-1745 GCF_056859195.1 Streptomyces sp. NH27 | reverse complement strand
GGCCGCGGTGAGCGCGTCGGTGGCGCGGGCCGCGGCGAGTTCGGCGCGGGCCTCGGCGGCGGCTGCCTCGCGGGCGCGGGAGGTGGCGGCGGTGGCGGTGCCGGCGGCGGCGCGGGCCAGCGCCTCGGCGCTGCGTTCGGCGTCGACGGCGGCAAGCGCGGCGCGGGCCGGGTCGGCGTCGGGCTCGGTGTTGTCGAGCCATCCGGCGCGTACCGCCTCGGCGGTCTCCTGCTCGACCTCGGCGAGCCGCTGCCCGAGGTGCCCGCTCTCGCTGCGGGCGCGCTGCGCCTCGGTGGCGGCGGCGGTCGCGTCGCGGTGGGCGCCCTCGGCGAGGGTCTGTAGCGTGGCGGAGCGCTCCTCCTCGTCGTCGGCCTGGCGCTCGGCCCGTACGGCGGCCCCCTGCAACGCGCGCACCAGTTCGACGGCGGCCTGCGTACGGGCGGCGAGCGCGGGTGCCGCGTCGCGCTCGGCGGCGCGGATCGCCTCGGTCACCCTGGCCAGCCGGTCGCCGGCCGCACGGTGCCGCAGCACCGTCTCCGCGGTCTGCCAGGCGGAGTGCAGGTTACGGGCGTCGGTGAGTTCGCGGCGCAGCGCGGCGGCGCCCTTCTCGGCGCCGGCCAGTGCCAGCGAGGCGTGCCGGTAGGCGAGTTCGGCCGCGATGCGGGCGCTGCCGGCGCGGGCCTGATCGGTGTCGGTGACGGTGTGCGCGGCGTCGGCCATGTCCTGGGCGAGTTCGGCGGCCCGGTCGCGCTCCCGGCGGGCCCGGGCGGACAGCCGCCGGGTCAGCGCACGGGTACGGCGCTCGGACTGGGCGTGCACGCCTCGGGTCTGGTCGCGTACGGCCGCGGCCTCGACGATCCGGTCCAGCAGGTCGAGCGAGCCGGCGGTGAAGTCGCGTTCGGCGGTGAGTTCGGCGCGGCGGCCGAGCTTTCCGGCGAAGCCGTGCACGAGGTCGGCGAGGCCGTCGGTGTCGCGGGTGTCGGTGACGGCGCGCAGCAGCAGGTCGGTGAAGTCGGAGTCCTTCTTGACCGCGAACAGGCCGGCGGCCTCGCCCTCGTCGGCGTTCATCTCACGCTGGTAGCGGAAGAGTTCGGGGTCCAGGCCGAGGTCGCCGAGGTGTTCGTTCCACCGATCGTGGATCTCCTCCCAGACGACCTCCAGGTGCGGGTACGCCTTGCCGGCCTCGGTGAGGGCGTCGCGGAAGCCCTTCATCGTGCGGCGCCGGCCGCGCGCGCCGGACGCGCCCTCGACCGGCGGCCGTACCGTCGTCGCCTCCGCGACCGGCAGCGAGTCGAGGTTGAGGCCAGGACCGGGGCGGAAGGAGTACCACGCCTCGGCGAACTTGCGCGGGTCGGACGAGACCTGCCGGCCGCGCCACTCGCTGACCTTGCCGACCACGACGAGTTCGCCGGTGAGGGTGTGCTGCCACTCCAGGGCGACGTGGCCGCAGTCCTCGGCGAGCAGGAACTTGCGCAGCACGCCGGAGCTGGCGCCGCCGAGGGTGTTGCGGTGGCCGGGCAGCATCACCGAGAAGATCAGCTTGAGCAGGACGGACTTGCCGCCGCCGTTCTCCAGGAAGAGCACGCCGGCCGGTGCCGGGCGGCGCGGCGGCCCGGTGGGTTCGTCGGCGAAGAAGTCGCCCTGCGCGGGTGCGGGCTGCGGCACGGGCTCGCCGACGCCGCGCAGGTCGAGAACGGTGTCGGCGTAGCGCGCCCCGGCCGGCCCGACCGAGTAGAGGCGCCGTC
>NZ_JACEGK010000867.1:0-1779 GCF_056859195.1 Streptomyces sp. NH27 | reverse complement strand
GGTACGGCGGCAGCGGGGTGGCGACGTCGCACCTGGCAGCGCGCACCCTGCGGGACCTGGTGCTGCTGGACTCCGGGCAGGGCGAACGCACCGCGCTGACCGCGCTGCCGTGGGTAGGGCACCGGGTGCGGCGCTGGGAGCCGGAACCGCTCAGATGGGCGGCGGTGCGCGGGATCTACGCGGCCTACCGCGGCGCGGACCGGCGCGAGTCGCGCGGGCGCAGTGCCGCCACGGACCCGGTGGCCCGGTGGGCGGACCGGCTGTCGGGGCACTGATCGCGGAGCGCTGGACGTCCCGCCGCCGGGGCAATGATCGAAGCTCGTTTCGCCACGGTAAGGGATCTCGGGACAAGCCGGGGTGAACCTGTGCGCATCTGCGCCGGACCCCTTCCCGATCCCTCCGCATTCACCGATGATTCATCTCGGCACCGCGAGTCCGCCGTGAGTTCATCTTCCGTTCATCAATGATCCGTACGTTCGCCTCGCCTCTGCCCGACCGAACGATTGCTGGGCCCATGGAACACATCACGCTCCTGACCGGACTCGTGATCGCCACCGCTCTCGTCTTCGACTTCACCACCGGCTTCCACGACACCGCCAACGCCATGGCGACCACCATCTCGACCGGCGCACTCGGGCCTCGGGTCGCGGTGGGAATGTCAGCCGTACTCAACCTGGTCGGCGCCTTCCTGTCGGTGGAGGTCGCCAAGACGATCTCCGGCGGGATCGTCGACGAGTCGGCCGGAATCAGACCCGCGATGATCTTCGCCGCGCTGATCGGCGCGATCGTGTGGAACCTGGTGACCTGGCTGGCCGGGCTTCCCTCCAGCTCCTCGCACGCCCTCTTCGGCGGACTGATCGGCGCCACCCTGGTCTCGGTCGGCGCCCACGGCGTCAATGGTGACGCAGTCGTCACCAAGGTGATCATCCCGGCGGTGGCCGCGCCCATCGTGGCCGGACTCGCCTCGATGCTCGCCACCCGGCTCACCTACCGGCTCGGCCGCGATGCCGACCCCGAGGCCACCTCGCGCGGCTACCGGGCCGGGCAGATCGCCTCCGCCGGACTCGTCTCGCTCGCGCACGGCACCAACGACGCCCAGAAGACCATGGGCGTCATCACCCTCGCGCTCATCGCCGGCGGCTGCATCGCCCCCGGTTCCAACCCGCCGCTGTGGGTCATCTGCTCGGCCGGCACCGCCATCGCGCTCGGCACCTACATCGGCGGCTGGCGGATCATCCGCACCGTCGGCCGCGGCATCACCGACATCCAGCCGCAGCAGGGTTTCGCGGCGCAGACCGGCGCCGCGGCGACCATCCTCGCCTCCTCCCACCTCGGCTTCGCGCTGTCCACCACCCAGGTCTGCTCCGGCTCGGTGCTGGGCGCCGGGCTCGGCCGCACCGGTGCGGTGGTCCGCTGGGGCACCGCCGGGCGGATGGTGGCCGCCTGGGCGCTGACCCTGCCTGCGGCCGGCCTGATCGCGGGCGGCGCCGCCTACCTCGCCGACCGCGGCACCTGGGGTGTCACCACGGTCGGCGTGATCGGCCTCGCGGTGTGCGTGGTGGTCCGTACGGCCGCCCGCCGCAAACCCGTCACGCACGCGAACGTCAACGATCCCGCGGACGCGGTGGCCGCGATGTCGAAAGCGGCGCCCGCAACGACGCCCGCACCCGCGCCCGCGGCTGCTCCGGCCGTCCAGGACGAGCCGGTGACCGTCGACCACATCGCGGCGCCGTCCCCGTAGCCCGCTCTGCCCGCTGACCCAGGCCCCGCCTCGGCCCC
>NZ_JACEGK010000866.1:0-1798 GCF_056859195.1 Streptomyces sp. NH27 | reverse complement strand
GGGAGGTCGGGGCGGGAGGGGCGAGCAAGAGGAAACGGGCACGCGGTACGGGGACGTCGTGGAGGTCCGGCGGCATGGTGGGCGTGTCGCCGAGGTGGTGCTGGACCGCCCGAAGGCGATGAACGCGGTGTCGACGAGCATGGCGGAGGCGATCGCGGCCGCGTGCGCGGCGGTGGCCGCGGACGCGACCGTGAGCGTGGTGGTGCTGACCTCGTCGAGCGAGCGCGCGTTCTGCGCCGGCGCGGACCTGAAGGAGCGGAACTCGCTGAGCGACGCGGAGTTGCTGCGCCAGCGCCCGCGGGCGAGGGCGGCGTACGGCGGCGTGCTGGACCTGCCGATGCCCGCGATCGCCGCGGTGGGCGGGTTCGCGCTGGGCGGCGGATACGAACTCGCCCTCGCCTGTGACCTGATCGTCGCGGACGAGTCCGCGGTGGTCGGGCTGCCGGAGGTGTCCGTGGGGGTCATCCCCGGCGGCGGCGGCACCCAACTGCTGCCGCGCCGGGTGGGCGCGGCCCGGGCCGCGGAACTGGTCTTCACCGCGCGCCGCGTCCCGGCGGCCGAAGCGCTGGAACTGGGCATGATCGACCAGCTCGTACCGGCGGGCGGGGCCCGTACCGCCGCGCTCGACCTCGCGGAGCGCATCGCGGCGAACTCTCCGGTGGGGTTGCGCGCCGCCAAGCAGGCCCTGCGGCTCGGCCACGGGCAGGATCTGCGGACCGGCCTGGAGGTCGAGGACGCGGCCTGGCGCACCGTCGCGTTCTCGGCGGACCGGGCCGAGGGGGTCGCCGCGTTCAACGAGAAGCGGCGGCCGGCCTGGCCCGGGCTCTGATCGCCGCCGCTCGGCACGGGTTCCGCCCCCCGGAGATCGGGGGAGGTCCGTTCGGCCCAGTGCGGGGCCCGGTCGAGCGTCAAGGCGGGGCAAAGGTGCCTAGCCTGGGGTGATGGCGGAAGGTACAGCCGATGTGCGGCTGCGGGCGGTCGTCGAGCTGGCTCAGGCGCTGGCCACGGCGCAGACCCCGAGTGCGACGGTCCGGGCGGGGGCGCGCCGGGCCCGGCTGGCGATGCAGGGCACCTTCGCCGCGGTCTCGGCGTGGGAGCGGGAGACCGGTCGGCTGCGGGTGCTGGTCAACGACGGCGACCTCGCCCCGGGCGAGGAGGCGGAGCCGGCCGACGAGTCGTACTCGGTGCACGACTTCCCCGAGATCGCCGAGTTCCTGCACGGCACATGGGCCGCGGGCGGTGAGCCGCACGCGTGGGTGGAGACGGAGGACGCGACCAGCACCTCCCCCGGCGGGGGAAGCTGGGGCCGGGCCGCGGCACTGCGGCGGCGCGGGCGGGGCAGCTGCGTGGTCGCGCCGATCCTGCTGCACGGGCGGGCGTGGGGCGAGCTGTACGTCGCGCGGCGGGTGGGCGAGGCGGGCTTCGACCGTACGGACGCGGACTTCGCCACGGTGCTGGCCGCGCTGATCGCATCCGGCATCGCGCAGACCGAACGCCTCGCCGAGGTCCAACTCCTGGCGTTCACCGATCCGTTGACAGGACTCGGCAACCGCAGGGCGGTCGACGTGCGGCTGGACGAAGCGTTGGAGCTGCACCGGGAGCAGGGCGCGGTGGTGAGTTTGGTGGTGTGCGACCTGAACGGGCTGAAGCGGGTCAACGACCGGCTCGGGCACGCGGTCGGCGACCGTTTGCTGGAACGGTTCGGCTCGCTGCTCTCGCTGTGCGGGGCGATGCTTCCCGGCAGTCTCGCGGCGCGGCTCGGCGGGGACGAGTTCTGCGTCGTGGCGGTGGGGCAGAC
>NZ_JACEGK010000865.1:0-1798 GCF_056859195.1 Streptomyces sp. NH27 | reverse complement strand
GTCTCGTCGCTCACAGCCGCTCCAGTTGCTTCTCGAGTAGGGATCTGACCGTCCCGGACTTCACCGGGTGCAGCGAGTGGACGTAGATCTCGACGTAGATGTTGCCGACCCGCGCGATGCCGCGGCCCCCGTAGATCGGCAGGTAGCCGTCCTCCGACTTGGGCTTGCCGGAGCCCCAGACCGTGCCGCTGCCGACGTCCGTGAGGTCGTGCGGACTGCCCACGGTGGAAACGGAGTTGTCGGTGTCCCGCTGTTCCTGGAAGTAGGTCGGTGCGTTGGCGTAGCTGTCGTCCCGGAACTGGGTGAGGTGGATCTCGCAGTAGTCGCTGTTCTTGTCGGTCCAGTCCACTTCGACGCTGCGCTGGAAGTCTTGACCCGTCAGGTCGGCGAACTCCCAGTTGGCATGGGTGTATTCCTCGGCGTACTCCCGCAGCGACACCCAGTCCCGGAACATTTCCTTGCTGCCCTTGGGCGTCGGCACCAGCAGCTTGAGCAGGCTGCCCCGGTAGACCAGGCCACCGTCCTGACTGGTCGGCAGCTTCGGCGCCGCCGGGCCGGCGCCCTTGGGCTGGGCGAGCACCGGGCCGGTGAGCGGCGGCAGCGGCGTCGGCGGGCGGTTCTGCTGGATGCGGTAGCCGAGGCCGCCGCCCGCGAGCACGCCGAGCACCGCGGCCGCCGCGATCAGCCGCGTGGTCCGCCCGCGCCGCCGCGGCTTGTACGGCGGGGGCTCGGGGACATTGTCAGGAAACGGAGCGGCAATCGGTTCCGCGGTCGGCTCCGCGGCGAATTCCGCCACCGATTCCGCGGCGGATTCCGCGATAGGTTCCGCGGTCGGCTCGGCAGCCGGCTCTGCGATCGGCTCAACGGCCGGTTTCGCGGCCGGTTTAGCGGCCGGTTTAGCGGCCGACTCCACGGCCGGCTCTGCGATCGGCTCGGAAGCTGCTTCTGGAACCTGTTCCGGAACCGGGACGGGGTCCGGTTCCTGGACAGGGGTGTCCTGGGACAAGGGGTCACTCCACGGAATGGGGAGAGCGGGTCAGCGACCCGTCCTCAGCCTCTGGTACTGCGCGTCGAGCAGGTGTTGCAGCAGGGCGCGGGAGGGCGCCTTCCCGCCGGTCACCGAGATCGTGATGTGCACGTCGCCCTGGTGGGAGATCGCCAGCAGCGTGTCGGTGGACTCGGCCGACCCGGACGCCAGGTTGTACCCGCGGGCCGGGTAACTCCCTTGCAGCGGGAGCGTGGTGGCCTGGTAGCCGGAGGCCGAGTAGTACGCCGTCGCCTGGCTCGGCCCGCGGAAGCGGACCAGTTCGACGGTCACCTCGGACACGCCGTCGGCCGTCAGGTAGGTACGCGTCGCCGCGCTGCGGAATCCGTACGTGGACAGGGCCCGTGCGGCCTGGCTCTCGTCCGCGGAGCCCGCGGCCACGTCGGCGGCGGTGTCCGCGCTGCCCGCCGGATCGCCGTAGACGTCGGCGCCGTCGGGCGGGGGGACCAGGAAGTACCGCAGGTCGCCGGTGTGCACACCGTGCGCCACCTGTCCGACGGGTTTCTTCTTCGCCGCGGGCGGCGAGCTCGGAGCCGGGGAGGAGGACGAACCGGAACCGGACGGTTCGTCGGCGCCGGTCGGCGATGACGTGGCCGAGGGCGTGACGGCGGCGTCCGCGCCCCCCGGGGACGAGCCGAACGCGATCACCGCGCCGGCCGTCACCGCCGCCACCGCGACCAGTCCGGTCACGGCGGCGGCCAGCCCCCCACGACGGCCTCTGCCGTCCTTGATTCCCCCCCCATCCCCCCCCGG
>NZ_JACEGK010000864.1:0-1815 GCF_056859195.1 Streptomyces sp. NH27 | reverse complement strand
CCCGGCGGTCTGCGCGTCGTCACCGAGACGCTGCCCACCGTGCGCTCGGCGACCTTCGGCATCTGGGTCGGCGTCGGTTCCCGCGACGAGACCCCCGTGCTGGGCGGCGCCACGCACTACCTGGAACACCTGCTCTTCAAGGGCACCGAGCGGCGCAGCGCCCTCGACATCTCCGCGGCGATCGACGCCGTAGGCGGCGAGATGAACGCCTTCACCGCCAAGGAGTACACCTGCTACTACGCCCGGGTGCTCGACACCGACCTGCCGCTCGCCATCGACGTGGTCAGCGACATGCTCACCGGGTCCCTGATCCGCCAGGAGGACATCGACGCCGAACGCGGTGTCGTCCTGGAGGAGATCGCCATGACCGAGGACGACCCCGGCGACCAGGTGCACGACCTGTTCACCACCGCGCTGCTCGGCGACTCCCCGCTCGGCCGCCCCGTCCTCGGCACCGTCGAGACCGTCAACGGCCTCACCCGCGACCAGGTCGCCCGCTTCTACCGCAAGCACTACGACCCCACCCGGCTCGTCGTCGCCGCCGCGGGCAACATCGACCACGCCACCGTCGTCCGCCAGGTCCGCCGCGCCTTCGAACGCGCCGGTGCCCTGACCGACTCCGACGCCGTACCCCAGCCGCCGCGATCCGGCAGCCGGACGATCCGCGGCGCCGGACGCGTCGAGATCCTCGACCGGCGCACCGAACAGGCCCACGTCGTCCTCGGCATGCCCGGCCTGTCCCGCACCGACGAGCGCCGCTGGGCGCTCGGCGTCCTCAACACCGCGCTCGGCGGCGGCATGAGCTCGCGGCTCTTCCAGGAGGTCCGCGAGAAGCGCGGTCTGGCGTACTCCGTGTACTCCTACACCTCCTCCTACGCCGACTGCGGCATGTTCGGGGTCTACGCCGGCTGCCAGCCGCGCCGTCTGCCGGACGTGCTCAAGATCTGCCGCGACGAGCTGCACCAGGTGGTCGAGCACGGCCTGACCGACGAGGAGTTGCGCCGCGCCATCGGCCAGCTCTCCGGTTCCACCGTGCTGGGCCTGGAGGACACCGGCGCCCTGATGAACCGGATCGGCAAGAGCGAGCTGTGCTGGGGCGAGCAGCTGTCCGTGGACGACATGCTGGCCCGGATCGCCGCGGTGACCCCGGGCGAGGTGCGCGAGGTGGCTCGCGATGTACTGGGACAGCGTCCCTCGCTGGCGGTCATAGGGCCGGTGAAGGAGAAGCAGGCCGCCCGGTTGCACGAAGCGATCGCGTAGCCAGCCAGCCAGCCCGTCTGTCGCTACGTACGTACAGGCACCGTGTAACAACCGCACACCCTGCTGCGTGACCCTTACACCCGGAGGACTCCCCAACGATGAGCAAGCTGCGAGTGGCCGTCATCGGTGCGAAGGGCCGGATCGGTTCCGAGGCGGTCCGCTCGGTCGAGGCCGCCGACGACCTCGACCTGGTCGCCACGATCGGCCGCGGTGACCCGCTGGAGGCGCTGACCGACGCGGGCGCCCAGGTCGCCGTCGAACTCACCCACCCCGACTCGGTCCTCGGCAACCTGGAGTTCTGTGTCGGCCACGGCATCCACACCGTGGTCGGCACCACCGGCTGGACCCCCGAGCGGCTGGCCACCCTCCGCGGCTGGCTCGACGCCGCGCCCGGCACCGGCGCGCTCATCGCCCCCAACTTCTCCATCGGTGCCGTCCTCACCATGCAGTTCGCCCAGCAGGCGGCCCCCTGGTTCGAGTCCGTCGAGGTCATCGAGCTGCACCACGACAACAAGGCTGACGCGCCCAGTGGCACCGCCACCCGCACCGCCCAGC
>NZ_JACEGK010000863.1:0-1823 GCF_056859195.1 Streptomyces sp. NH27 | reverse complement strand
GCCCCCGACTGCCGAACTCCCTGGTTGCCGAACCTTCCGCCTGCCGAACTCCCGATCCCGGAGCCCCCGGTGCCCCGCAAGGAGGACCTGTTGCCCCCCACGCCCGACGCGGCCGCGGTGCGTTCCTGGTGCCGGCTCTCGCTACGGGCCCTGGGGCGGGCCCGCGAGGAGATCGACGCGATCAACGTCTACCCGGTCGCCGACGGGGACACCGGCACGAACCTCTACCTGACCGTCGAGTCGGCCGCCCAGGCCGTCGAATCGGTCTTCGACGCGCACGCCACGGGCGGCGCCGACGGCACCGCCGCGCCCACCCTCGCCGAGGCGTTCCGCGCCCTGTCCCACGGCGCCCTCATCGGTGCCCGCGGCAACTCCGGCACCATCCTCGCCCAGCTCCTGCGCGGCATGAACGGGGCGCTCGCCGCGCCTTTGGGCCCGGACGGGCGGATCGGGGCGGACGACCTGCGCCGCGCGCTCGCGGCCGCCGCGGTCGCCGGCTACGAGGCCGTGGCCCGGCCGGTGGAGGGCACCATGCTCACCGTCGCCACCCGCGCCGCCGACGCGGCCCGCGCCGCCGACGGTGACATGACCGAGGTGGCGCGGGCCGCGCACGCCGCCGCCCTCGCCGCGCTGGCCGCCACCCCCGCCCAACTCGACGCGCTGCGCAGGGCCGGCGTGGTCGACGCGGGCGGCCTCGGGCTGGTCGCGCTCTTCGGCGCGCTCTGCGAGGTCGTCACCGGCGAGCCGCCCGCCGCCAGGCCCGTTCCCGGCACGGGCACCTCCTTCCGGCACGCGCATGTGCCTACGCAGGTGCCCGGCGCGAGCGACCCAGGCGACCCAGGCGACCCGGACGGCGCCGAGGGCTCGGACGGTACGGGCGGCGCGGACATCGAGTTGTGCGCCGACGGTTCGCGATTCGGCGGCGACGGACCCGCGTTCGAGGTGATCTTCCTGCTGGAGGGGACCGACGCCACCGTGGAGGTGCTGCGCGGCCGGCTCGACGCGCTCGGCGACTCGCTGGTGGTGGTCGGCGGCGACGGGCTGTGGAACGTCCACGTCCACGTGGACGACGTCGGGGCCGCGCTGGAAGCCGCGATCGACGCCGGGCGGCCGTACCGGATCAGGGTCACCCACTTCGGCGACCAGTCCCGGCGGCCGCGCGGCGAGCGGGCGGTGCGCGCCGTGGTCGCCGTCGTCCGCGGCGACGGCCTCGCCGAACTGTGCGGCCAGGCCGGCGCGACCGTGGTCGCCGTACGCCCGGGGGAGCGGCCCGCCAGCGGCGAGATCGCCGCCGCCATCCGCCGCGCGCACGCCCGCGAGGTCGTACTGCTCCCCAACGACACGGAGTTGCGGCACGTGGCGGGCGCCGCCGCGGAACAGGCCAGGGCCGACGGCGTACGGGTCGCCCTGATCCCCACCCGCTCGGCCGTGCAGGGCCTGTCCGCGCTCGCCGTCCACGAGCCGAGCCGCCGCTTCGACGAGGACGTGGTCGCCATGACCGCGGCCGCCGGCGCCACCCGCTACGCCGAACTCGCCGTCGCCGAGCACCAGTCCTGGACCACCGCCGGGATCTGCCAGGCCGGCGACATCCTCGGCCTGATCGAGGACGACGTCGCCGTCATCGGCGCCGACCTCACCCGGACCGCGATCAGCACCCTGGAGCGGATGCTGACGGCCGGCGGCGAACTCGTCACCCTCGTCCTCGGCCCGACCGCCCCACCCGACCTCGCCGACCGCCTCCGCGCCCACGTCCACGACCACCACCTCGCCGTCGACACGGTCGCCTACGAAGGCGGCGACACGGCCACCCCACTCCTCATCGG
>NZ_JACEGK010000862.1:0-1825 GCF_056859195.1 Streptomyces sp. NH27 | reverse complement strand
GGGAAGTGCGATGCGGGTTGCGGTGCCGGGGACGCGGACGGTCCTGGTGGCGTGCGTGGTGGCGCTGGCGGCGTCGGCGCTCGCGGCGGTGCCCGCGGGGGCGGACACGGGGGCGGCCGCGGGCACGCATGGGGGCCGGAACTGGGCCGCGGGAAGCCGTGGTTACTCGGCGGCGGACCTGCGTAAGGACCTCGCGGCGGTACGGGCGGCCGGCGGCGGGGACGTCAATGTGGTGGCGCGGGTGGACCGGCAGGGCGGGGGCCCGCTGCGCGCGAGGTACGGCACAGCGGGGGTCGGTTCGAAGGCACCCGTGCCGTGGGAGCCGGAGTTCAGGGTGGCGAGCACCACCAAGACGTTCACGGCGGTCGTGGTCCTCCAACTCGTCGCCGAGCACCGGCTGTCGCTGGACGACACGGTCGACCACTGGCTGCCCGGGGTCGTCAGCGGCCACGGCAACGACGGCCGCCGGATCACCGTGCGCGACCTGCTCCAGCAGACCAGCGGCATCTACGACTACGTCGAGGACCCGGCCGTCCAGGACCGCATGATCAACCACTTCGACGAGAACCGCTTCGACGACACCCCGGCCGAGCAGCTGGTCGCCATCGCGATGAGCCATCCGCCGCTGTTCACGCCCGGTGGCGGCCGCTGGGCGTACTCCAACACCAACTACCTGCTCGCCGCGATGATCGCGGAGAAGGCGAGCGGCGGCCAGAGTTGGCGGGAGCTGGTGGAGCACCGGGTGATCGCTCCGCTCGGCCTGCGCCACACCTACATTCCGGGCGCCGACCCGTACCTCGTCGGCCCGCACGAGCGCGTCACGATCACCGGCCCGGACGGGAAGCCCATCGACCTCACCGACCAGAGCCTCCAGCACACCGCCGACTCCGGGGTCGTCAGCACGCCCGCCGACCTCGACACGTTCTTCCGCGCGCTCGCCTCCGGCACCTTGCTGCCGTCCGCCCAACTGGCCGAGATGCGCACCACGGTCCGCTACGACGACCTGCCCGTGCCGCCCGCCGGCACCCAGGGCGGCTACGGCCTCGGGCTGCGCGTCGTCCCGCTGACCTGCGGCGGTACGTATGACATGCACGAGGGCGACGGCCTCGGCACGTACGCCCGCCCGGCCGTGTCCGCCGACGGCAGCCGCGCGGTGACCGTGTCGATCACGACCACCACGGCCCTGATCGACCAGGACAAGGTGAACCGCGCGGTGCAGACGCTGACCGACCACGCGCTGTGCGACGACACGTCGTCGTAACGGTCTTACGGGCAAGCCGCGGGATATCAGGGCGCCGGCGCGCCCGGACGGTACGGGCCTGGCCGGATGGCGTTGGCGTACGGTCCCGGGCGGGGCCCGTGCGCCGGCGCCGGCCGTGCGCCCCGGGCCGGCAACCGGCAGCGGACCGGCCGCGAACCGGCAGCGGTGACGCTTGAGGCGCTCGGCCTCGTCCAGCAGAACCGCCGCCAGGTCTTCGTACGAGAGCGCCGGAACACCGCCGGCGTCGGTCACCAACTCGTCGGCGCGCAGGCGGTATCGGCCGATGGGCCCGCCCGTGACGGGACCGGTGCGCCGATCGTCACGGCGGGGTCACCCGGCAACAACACGTCGCGCATAGCGTCGGCTCACGCCCGCAGGTGCCTCGCGGCAGGCGTGTCTCAGACGATTGCCACCCGGCTCTCAGGGGAACCCCAGAAACCCTTTCTACGGTCGGCGGCATGGAACAGCACAGACCGTTGGCGGCCGTGGCCGGCACACACGACGACGGTACGGGAGCGGCACCGGGCGGAGCGGCGACGGAGGAGGGCCCTGACACTCCTGGCG
>NZ_JACEGK010000861.1:0-1833 GCF_056859195.1 Streptomyces sp. NH27 | reverse complement strand
GGCTCCGGGTCGGCGACGGCTTCGGGGGCAGCTTCGGGTACGGCCTCGGCGACGGGTGCCGCCACGGGTACGGGTGCAGGTGCCTCCGCCTCCGGGGTCACCGCCGGTGCGGCCGCGGCCGGTTCGGCCTCGGCCACGACCTGCGCCGCGGGCTCCGCGACGGCCTCGGGCGCGGCCTGCGGGGCCGCCGCTGCCGCCACCGGTGCCTGCACGGCGGCCTGTTCCTGCTGCTCCTGCTGTTCCGGCGGCTGGGGCACCGCGAAGCCGCCGCCCTGCGAGGCGACCGGGCCGCCCTGCGCGGGTACGACCGGTTCGGGCTCGGCCGGGGCGGGCTGCTCGGCGGGAGCGGGCGCCACCGCCACGGGCGTCGCGGCCGGGGAAGGTTCGGCCGTTGCCGTGGCCACCGCCTGCTGCGCGCCGACCTCATCGACGGCAACAGCCGCTGCCGGTGCCTGCACTTGGGCCTGATCCTGGGCCTGGACCTGCGCGTCGACACCCGCGTCCGGCTGCGGGTCGGCCTGCGCCTCGACCGGCGACTCGGCCTGAGCCACGTCCACCGGAGACACCTCGGCCTGAGACACCTCGTTCTGGGGCTGCTCCGGCTGAACCGGCTGGGCGACCGCCTCGGGCGCCTGCGGCGCGGCAACGGCACCCTGCGCCGGAATCGTCTGAACCGCCGCGTCGGCCGGGCGCGGCACGCTGTCCGCGCGGGGGATCAGCGACTGCTGCGAGGCACCGCCGGGCGCGGCGGGCCACGGGCTGCCCGGGGTGGCGACCGCGGCCGCACCGGGCTCGCCGGTCTGCTGCGCGGGGATGCCGTTCACGTCGTCGCGCGGCACATCGAGGTACTCGGGGCCGGAGGTCGGCGGCCCGGCCACGCTCACCGCGGGTCCGCGGTCGGCGAGCGACCGTACGGACACTCCGCCGCTGGGCGTGTCGGACACGGACGGACCCATGTGCAGAGGACGCCGGGACGCGGTGGCCTGCTGCGGCACCGGCGGAGCCTCGGCCGACGCGTTCCACCCGGGCCCGGCGAACTGCTGCGCCGGGTCGTCGCCGGCCGACTCGGCCTGGAACGCCGCCGGCGGTACAGCCGCGGCCCCTTCGCCGGCACCGGCCGGGGCGTCGGCCGTCGGGGCAACGCCGGCCTGCGCGGCGGCGGGATCGGGCACACCGGCGGCGGGGTACGCGGGCGCGTCCGGTCCGGAACCGGCCCCCGGCGCGGCCGAACCGGCCTGCTGCGGGTACGGCTGCGGCTGGTGCGGCTGCTGGGCGACGAAGACCTGCGCGCCGTTCCCGAGCACCGGCGGTGCCACCGTCTCCAGCGGCACCTCGACCGGCACCTCCACGGAGATCGGCAGATCCACCGACGGCTGCTGCAAGGAGACCGGCTGCGGGTGCTGCCCGTTCTGGAGGAGCGGAGACTGCTGGACCGGCTGCTGTGCCGGTACGGGCGCGGGCGGCGGCACCGGCTGCGGGTCGCTCCAGGAGCCCTGCGGCCCCGGCATCAGCAGCACGTCATCCTCGTCGTCGAGCCCGACGCCGGGCGGCGCCGGGTGGTCGAGGTAGGCGTAACCGGACGCGGGCTGCTCGCTCACGGGTGCGGTACCCCAATCCGGCTGCTGCGGCGTGCCGTTGCCGGGGAGGGCCGTGTGCGGCGGGAGAAGCGCGTCGGCGCCTGTGTCCGCGCCCGCGTTCTCCGGCAGCCCCTCGCCGGGGATCTGACCGGTGTCCGTCATGCGTGCCCCTCGCCCATCGGTTTCGCTCCTTCCAGCCGCTGCGCCCTGCCCGACCCGACCCTCTACGCCCACGCACGAGCGGGTCCGGTATGCG
>NZ_JACEGK010000860.1:0-1838 GCF_056859195.1 Streptomyces sp. NH27 | reverse complement strand
CGCACGTGCCAGGCGCTCCGCGAAGGCATCCAGCGCCGCCACCGTGCGGTCCGGATCGATCGCGTCCGGCCCCGACGTCTGCCCGGGATCGGCCGACACCCCGCACCGGTCGGCCATCAACCGCAGCAGCTCCACCCGCCCCCACTCGCCGTCCGGTTCGAGCCCGCAGGTCTGCCGCGGATCCCGCGCCGCGAACAGCCCGTAGTTCACCAGGCTCCGCTCCCGCGCGGTGCCCACCCTGCCCGCGAGCCCCACCGCCACCAGATGTGCGCGCAGCGCACCGACAGTCACCATCCGCCCGATCCTGCACACGTCGTGCGCCCGGCGCAGGACGAACCTCGCGAAATCACCCCCACGGGTGGGTCGTCGAGCCCCGACACCACCCGCGACCGCGCCTACGGCAACAGCCCGTGCAACGGGAAGACCGCGCGCCGCGTGGCCAACACCGCCTGGTCGAGCCGCGACGCCGGGTCGTACCCACCGTCGTCGAACTCCGTCCAGCGCGCCGCCGCCCCGTCCGTCATCCGCGCCGACACCGACGTCCGGGTCAACGCGTACGCCTGCTCCTGCCACTCCAGCGGCACCGGAGTCTGCGGCGCGACCGGCGTACCCGCCGCGATCCCCACCAGATGCGTCCACGCCCTCGGCACCACGTCCGCGACGGCGTACCCGCCGCCGCCCAGCGCCACCCAACGCCCCTGCGCGTGCTCGTGCGCCAGCCGGTGACACGCCTCCGCGACCACCCGCTGCGCGTCCAGCGACACCGCGAGATGCGCCAGCGGGTCCTCCACATGGGTGTCCACGCCGTGCTGCGACACCAGCACCTGCGGCCGGAACGCCGCCACCAACTCCGGTACCACCGCGTGGAACGCCCGCAGCCAGCCCGCGTCCCCGGTCCCGGCCGGCAGCGCCACGTTCACCGCGCCACCCTCCGCCGACGCCCCACCGGTCTCCTCCGGCCACCCGCTGGTATGGGGGAAGAGCGTGCGCGGCGTCTCGTGCAGGGAGATCGTCAACACCCGCGGCTCGTCCCAGAACACCGTCTGCACGCCGTCCCCGTGATGTACGTCCGTGTCCACGTACACCACCCGCTCCGCGCCCAACTCCAGCAGCCGCGCCACCGCGAGCGCCGCGTCGTTGTAGACGCAGAAGCCCGCCGCCTGGCCCGGCATGGCGTGGTGCAGCCCGCCGGCGAAGTTCACCGCGTGCTCGACCTCACCGCGCCACACCGCCTCGGCCGCGCCCACCGACTGCCCCGCGATCAGCGCGGAAGCGTCGTGCATCGCCGCGAACGCCGGGTTGTCGATGCTGCCGATCCCGTACCCCGCCTCGGACCCGGCCTGCGCGGCCCGCGGGTCCGCCGAGGCCCGCCGCACGGCCGCCACGTAGTCGGACCGGTGCACCAGCTCCAGCGTCGAGTCCCCGGCCGGCGGCGCCGCCACCACCTTCAGCGCCGCGTCCAGGCCGAACGCCCGCACCAGGGCCCAGGTCAGCTTGAGCCGCACCGGGTCCATCGGGTGCCCGGCCCCGAAGTCGTACGCCGTTACCTGGTCATCCCACATCAACTGTGCGCGGCCGCTCATGGCCGACACCGTACCCGGCGGGCTCCGTCCCGAAGGATCGCGCGTACAGCAGCGTCGCCCCCACCAGCACCATCGGTACGACCATGGCGCCGCGGTAGCTCCACGCGTCGCCGATCGCCCCCACCAGCGGCGAACCGACCAGGAACCCGACGTAGTTGAAGATGTTCAGCCGCGCGATCGCCGAGTCCGACGCGTCGGGGAACAACCGCCCGGCCGCGGCGAAGGTCTGCGGCACGATCACGCACAACCCGAACC
>NZ_JACEGK010000859.1:0-1840 GCF_056859195.1 Streptomyces sp. NH27 | reverse complement strand
GCGGTCGCCGAGCGCGATACGGCCCGGGCGCAGCACCTGCGCGTAGACGCCCGCGCAGGGCTGCGCGTCGAACTCGTCCGTCGGCGCCACGCGGTTGTGGGCGGCCGGCACGCGCAGTGCATCGGTGTCGCGGGGCAGCGCGCCGTGCTCCAGGGTGGGTATCGCGCAGCGCGGGGTGCGGGCGATGACGCGGAGCGTGAGCCGGTCGCCGATCCGCAGGTCGCGGCCGACCCAGTCGTTCTCGACGAAGCCCGCGCCCGCGGTGTCGATGACGACGTTCGGCCGGTAGCGCTCCGCCTCCACCGCGCCGCGCGGGCTCAACTCGGCGATCCGCCGCAGCGTCGACGACGTGATCAGGTGCAGCGGGGCGAAGTCGAAGAAGGTCCCGTCGGGCGCGGCGCCGCCCAGCCGGCCCACATCCACGGAGACCGCCGCGCGGACGCCGTCGCGCAGCACCTCCTCGGGGCGCGCGCGGTCGAGTTCGGCGTCGGCGGGCGGCCGCCCGGACAGGACGACGGGCTGGTCGAGGAGTTCGGAGAGCCGCTCGTCCACATCGGCGTCGGTGCTCCACAGCGCCTTGCCGTCCGGGAGCGCGATCCGCACCGCCGCCGGCGTCGCGTTGGCGCTCAGCTGGAGCAGCCGGCGCCACGTCCTCGGGTTCTTGGCGCTGGCGACCTTGCCGCTGTCCCGGTGGATCAGGGCGAGTTCACGGTCATACGGCAGCCCGCGCTCCGTCACGTCGGCCGCGACGACCGCCTCGCCCAGCATCGACTTCACCGGGTAGCGGAGCAGCGCCTCCACCGTGGCGCCCCCGACGCCCAGCGTCGGCGGCCTCACCGCTCGCCGTCCGATATCCCGGGCAGCAGCGGGAACAGCCGGCTGACGAACGCCACCGGGCGGGCGTCCGCCGGGCGCGCCGCGACGTCGTGGTCCCGGTGCCGGTAGCCGGCGAGCGTCTCGCGTACCGCCTCGGCGACGGCCTGCAACTCCTGCGGGGTGAGGTGCACGACGGTGCTGAACGCCTCGTCCGCCGCGCGCCACTCCAGCGGCGCGCGGTCACGCTGCTCCAGCCAGCGCCGGTGGCTCTCGTCCTCCAGTCCGCGGGCGAGTACGCCGAACTCATCGGCCTCCGCCGGCCCGGCCCCCACCGGTTCGGGCTCCAGCGGCTGCTCCCAGCGCAGCCGCCACGGCCGGGCCCGGCCGCCGGAGTGCGGCGCCTCCTCGATCAGCCCGTGCCGGGCGAGCTGCCTCAGATGGAAGGAGCACAGCCCGGAACTCTCGCCGAGCCGCGCGGCCGCCTCGGTGGACGTCACCGTGCCGCCGTCGGCGAGCAGGTCGAGCAGGGCGATCCGCACGGGGTGGTCGGGCAATCGCTCGGGCGAGCGCGGCCGCTCCCCCTGCGGCTCGGGCGGGGCGGGCAGAGCAGGCGGCGGTATGGACGCGGGTACGGGCTTCTCCTCGGTCACTTTGCAGAAGCTGCCCCTTTGCAAAGCACCCCGTCAAGTGCGTTCCGTCAACTGCGTGCGGCCGGCTGCGTTCCGTCGACTGCCGCGTTCCCTCGCGGGCCGTCCACCGCCACCACTGCCACCACCGCCACCGGACATCGCTCGGACGGCGGATCTATCCTGGACAGCGAGGAGGTGCACAATGCGCAAAGTAGCCGACTGCCGTGACTTCCCGAGCGAGTCGAACTGCACCCTCGCCATTTCCGGCGAGGAGGACGAGGTCGTCCGCGCCGCGACCGAACACGCGGTGTCCGTGCACGGCCACGACGACAGCCCGGAGATGCGCGAGCAGATCCGCGGCATGCTCAAGGACGAGGTCCCGCAGCACGCCTGAC
>NZ_JACEGK010000858.1:0-1842 GCF_056859195.1 Streptomyces sp. NH27 | reverse complement strand
GGGAAGGGCCGCACACGGCGGTACACCAGACTGGGAAGGCCCCGGCGCGAAGCAGCCCGCCCGCACCAGCAACACGGCGCGGCACGCGCCGGACCCAGC
Organism: Streptomyces sp. NH27; assembly: GCF_056859195.1. NCBI lineage: Bacteria > Bacillati > Actinomycetota > Actinomycetes > Kitasatosporales > Streptomycetaceae > Streptomyces > Streptomyces sp. NH27. The sequence goes on along the minus strand of NZ_JACEGK010000858.1, from coordinate 1,743 downwards.
CACCCGGAGGACGGCACGGCAGAACCGCACCCCGAACCAAAGGTGTAACGCCTTTAGGCAGTCTAGCGGGCCGGTACACACCCCGGGACGGAATGTTGTAACGCGTGGGAGTGAAAGCAGGAGCGGCCCGGAAACCCCCGGACACCAGCCCAGCGCTCTGGCGTCGGCAGCCTCCAGCACACCCCGCGGCCGCCCGGCGGCAACCGCACGGCCCCGGGACAGGCGGCAACAGCCCGGCAGCAACCGGGATAACGCAGGGTCAGGCGGCCAGCAGCGGGCGGCGGGCGGCGGGCTAAACACCGGGGCACAGGCACGACCCGACGGCGGCGGACCCGGCTACGACCCGTCTTAACCGTCGCCGGCACAGTAGCCGCCCGCGTCCTAGCCGACGCGATCAGCTCACACCTCGGCAACCGTTGAAACCTGTAGCCGGATCCCCTCTTCACCACAGTGACCGCATGCGGTCATAGGCGCGCTTCTACCGCGCCACACGTGGGGGTCGCGCGAAGCAGCACGGCTCCCATGTGCAAGCACTGTACTGCCCCGCGACCCTCCGAGACGACGAAACCCCTTAACTCGCACTCAGGGGTCTGAGCTTGATCATCAAGCCAGATACGGACAGTCCGACTCGAGGTCGCTGCCGGCGGCCCAACCCCCGGGCCACTGGTAGGCCGAAAGCCGCGAACGCGGGCGGCACCGCACCGGCGGGCGGGCGCGGCTATGTCTCGTGGACGGTCCGCAGGACGACGGTGCGGCGCACCCCGGCCTCCAACATGGCCTGGGCTCGGTGCTGGCCGTTGATGTAGCCGGTCTCGCGGCTGGGCTGGATCGCGTCGGCGGTGTTGAACAAGCTGGCCAGAGCCTGGGTCTGCCACACGGTGGCGCCGGCTGCCGCCGCGTGGGCGATCGCGAACTCCTCCATGTCGTCGGGTTCCACACCCTGCGCGCGGGCCCGCCGCAGCACCTGCAGCGCCAGCGCGCTGACCGCGTGCCAGTCGCCGTCGTGGTACCAGCAGCACGGCTGCGCGCCGCGGCGCGGCAGGAGCTGCCGCAGTCGGCGCCGCCACCAGGACACCCCGGTCGGCATGCAGTCCGGCTCCCGGAACGGGCGGGGCCGGCCGAGGCGGACCACGGCGAACTCCTCGAACACCAGCCGGGGTTCGGGCTCAGCGCGGAGCGGCACGTAGCCGGCACCGCGTCCGGTAGAGACCTCGGCGCCGACCAGGTCCTCCAGTTCCTCGTGGGTGATGGCCGACCAGCGCGGGCCGTACGGCCCGTAGCCGTCGGCGCCGGCGAACACCACCCGCCGCAAGCGGCTCTCCTGCCGTGCCCCTTCCGGCCACAGCTGCCGCTCCACCCACACCGGCGGCACCTCCTGGTCCGGGCAGTGCCGCTCCCACACCGCGCCCGCGTAACGCTCCGCGGCGTTCATCAGGCCCATCCCCTCGCCGGCGACCTGCGTCACCACCGCGACCGGCCGGACCCCGGCAGCGGTGAACAACTGCAGCCGGAACGTCCCCCACACCCCCGCGGCGACGAACCAGCCGGACGACGCAACAGCCCACGGCACGTCCCGGCGCGGCAAGACGGCGACGGACCGGCGGCGACAATTCGCGGGCCAGACCCGACCAGCAGCAGGGGGCACAGCCGGACGGCCGGGCGGACCACGGGACCCACAGGACCGGCCACACCGCCGACAGCAACACAGCGCACGGGCGGCACACGGCCGACAGCGACACGCAG
>NZ_JACEGK010000857.1:0-1847 GCF_056859195.1 Streptomyces sp. NH27 | reverse complement strand
GCCAGCAGCATGCTCGCCCCGGCCGCGTGCAGTCCCGCGCCGACTCCGCCAGCGACCGCCCCCACCACCACGCCCACCAGCGGCGCCGCCGCCATCCCGCCGCGCGCGGCCCCCCGGTCCCAGCGCGTCACCCGCACCGGCAGCACCGTCAACGTGCCGAACGCGAACCGCAGCGCGTCCCCCATCCGCGCCCTGGTCTCTTCCCGCGGCCCCGCCGCTGCCTCGTCCACCGCGCGAGGCTACCGCTATCGCTCGCCGTGACCTGCGCGGACCTCAGTCGGACGCGGCCGGCCAGGCCCCGCGGCCGACCAGGCCCAACACGAGCGCGGCGATGTTCCACGCGTCGTCCTCGCCGCTGTGGTGGCGCCCTTCGAGCGGGAGCCCGGCGATCTGGAGGGCGCCGCTCATGCCGGGCTTCCGGCGCAGCCCGTGGGCCGTCGTGAACACGGCCTTGGCGTTGGTGTGGGTGCGTTCTGTGGGGTAGCCGAAGGGGTACGCCACCCCGTCGGCCTGGCTCTGCCGGGCGAACTGCCTGCGGTCGTACTCGCCCCAACTCGCCCACGGGCGTTGCCCGGCCGCGTACTTTGCGACGAGCAGCCGGCACGCCTCCGCGAACGTGACGCCGCGCGCCACCTCGGCCTGCGTCAGCCCGGTCAGTTCGGTGCAGAACCCGCTCACCGCGGACCGGTGCGGCCGGACCAGGATGCGGTGCCGCGACACGCGGCGCCGCTCCCGCACGTCCACCACGGTGAGGCCGATCTCGATGATCTCGCTCACCGCACCGGGCGGCGGCTGCCCTTCCCAGCAGGTGGCTTCCACGTCGATCACGTTCAGCAGGGCGGGTTCGGGTCCCATGCGGTGAGCGTAGGGCGCCCCACCCGGCACGGCACCCGGTTTTCCGTACGGTCCCCGGCGCCTCGACGGGCCCTGGGCGTAACGGCGTTCGCGTAGGGAGAAGGCGAGGGCGGGCCGCGCCGTGGCTACTTGCCGCCGCCGCCCAGCATCCGGCGCAGGCGACCCGGCCGGCGGGGGGCGCGCGGGGGCTGGATCACCACGTTGCCGCCGATCAACTCGCCGGTGATGACGATCTGGTGGGTGACCGGGATGCCCTGCGGGCGGTCCTTCGCGTGGCGGTGGTGCACCGAGCCGCCGCGGATGTCGACCTCGTCGGCGTCCACGGCGTAGCCGTCCGGCACGATCAGCCGAAGGTTGCCGCCGCGCATCTCGATGTCCACGTGGGTGACCCGCTCGCTCACCGCCGCGCTGGAGAAGTCGAGCAGCACATTGCCACCACGCACCTCCGCTTCCAGGCGGCGCGGCACCACCCACGCGCCCTCGTACCGCAGGTTCCCGCCGGCCCGCCGCACCTGCACGAGGTCCTTCGTCCGTACCGGCTCCGCCGACATCACCGGTGTCTGTCCGGGCAGGTCCGCCAGCAACGGCGCGAGGTCCCCGCACGTCCGTGCGGCGAAGCAGCTCTCCAGCCGCTCCTCCAGCTCCTCCAGGCTCAACCGGCCGTCGCCCGCGGCGACCCGCAGCACCTCCGCAACCAGCTCCCGGTCCTCATGCGAGACCCGCTGGTCCAGCTCTTCCCCATCCGCCCACGGCACCGGCTCCTGACTCATGCCCGGCACCCTACGACAGCCCACCCCCGCAACGCACCGCGGCCGCCCCCGACTTACGAGGGCGGCCACGCGCGAATCCGCACTCAGCGGGCGGCTTCGTCGCCCTCGGTGAGGATCTGCTCGGCGGTTTCCGCGTGCAGGGCGCGCCGGAACCATGTGTGGAGGAGGTCCGGGTCGGTGCATTCGGTGATACGCGCGCGGAGGTCGTCGGTGAGCGCGATG
>NZ_JACEGK010000856.1:0-1861 GCF_056859195.1 Streptomyces sp. NH27 | reverse complement strand
GGCGCGGCCCGTGCGGCCGAACTCGTCGATCATGCGGTCGATCACCTGCTCCGCCGGGTGCACCCGCCAGGTGCCGCCGGCCGCCTCGACCGCCGCGCGGGCCTCGGCGCGGATCTTGCGCGGCAGCGTCAAGGTCAGCTCGTCCACCAGGGACAGCACCTTCGCCGGGTAGCCCGCCTGCGCGGCGGCCTGCTCGACGGAAGCGGCCGGAACACCCTCGCCGACCATGGCGACGCCCTCGTTGATGAAGTGACCGATCACCCGGGAGGTGAAGAAGCCGCGCGAGTCGTTGACGACGATCGGCGTCTTACGGATCTGCCGGACCAGGTCGAACGCGCGGGCCAGCGCCTCATCGCCGGTGTCCCGGCCGCGGATGATCTCGACCAGCGGCATCTTGTCGACCGGGGAGAAGAAGTGCAGTCCGACGAAGTCGGCCTGCCGGCGGACCCCTTCGGCGAGCGCGGTGATCGGCAGGGTGGAGGTGTTGGAGCACAGCAGCGCGTCGGGCGCGACCACGTCCTGGATCTCCTGGAACACCTTGTGCTTCAAGGCGGCGTCCTCGAAGACCGCCTCGATGACGGCGTCGCAGCCCGCGAGGTCGGCGGGGTCACCGGTCGGGGTGATCCGGGCGAGCAGCGCCTCGCGCTTCTCGGGGGTGGTGCGGCCCTTGGCGAGCGCCTTGTCCAGCAGCCCGGCGGAGTACGCCTTGCCGCGCTCGGCGGCCTCTTGGGTGACGTCCTTGAGGACGACGTCGATGCCGGCGCGGGCGCAGGAGTAGGCGATGCCCGCGCCCATCATGCCGGCGCCCAGCACCGCGACCTTGGCCACCTGACGGGCAGGCACGTCCTTGGGGCGGCTGGCACCGGAGTTGACGGCCTGCATGTCGAAGAAGAACGCCTGGATCATGTTCTTCGAGACGGGCCCGCAGGCGAGTTCGGTGAAGTAGCGGGCCTCAATGGTGAAGGCGGTGTCGATGTCGACCTGGGAGCTCTCGACGGCGGCCGCCAGGATGGCGCGCGGCGCCGGGAAGGGGGCGCCGGCGAGCTGCTTGCTGAGGTTCGCCGGGAACGCGGGCAGGTTCGCGGCGAACGCGGGGCTCTTGGGGGTGCCGCCGGGGATCTTGTAGCCGGGCGCGTCCCAGGGCTGGCGGGCCTCGGGGTTGGCGTGGATGAAGGCGCGGGCGCGGGCGAGCAGGTCGTCGTGGTCGGTGGCCACCTCGTGGATCAGCCCGGCCGCCAGGGCGCGCTGCGGGGCGTACTGGCGGCCCTGGAGCAGCACCTTGAGCAGGGCGTCGGCGATGCCGAGCAGCCGGACGGTGCGCACCACGCCACCGCCACCGGGCAGCAGCCCGAGGGTGACCTCGGGGCAGCCGATCTTGCTGCCGGGCGCGTCCAGGGCGACGCGGTGGTGGCAGGCGAGCGCGATCTCGTAACCGCCGCCGAGCGCCGCGCCGTTGATCGCGGCGACGACGGGCTTGCCGAGGGTCTCCAGGCGGCGCAGGCGGCGCTTGATCCGCATGGACCCGGCGAAAACCTGCTCGGCGGTCTCGGGGGTGGCGCGGATCAGGTCACGCAGGTCGCCGCCGGCGAAGAAGGTCTTCTTGGCGGAGGTGAGGATCACGCCGCGGATGCCGTCGAGTTCGGCCTCCAAGCGGTCGAGGGTGGCGTCGAGGGAGTCGGCGAAGGCCGCGGTCATGGTGTTCGCGGACTGCGCCGGGTCGTCGAGGACGAGGGTGACGACGCCCTCGGTGTCCTGTTCCCAGCGGATGGTGGTGGACTCGCTCATGGTCTTCGAAGCTCCGTTGGTCCGGTTGGTCCGGCGAGGTGCGGGCGAGGGGTGGAACGGCGGGGCGCGGTGGGAC
>NZ_JACEGK010000855.1:0-1863 GCF_056859195.1 Streptomyces sp. NH27 | reverse complement strand
GGCCAGGGCGGTCACGCCGTGCCCGGCCAGCACCCGAACCGCGTCGGCCGGGTCCGGTGTGGTGACGGCGAGCCGCCCGCGGGTGCCGGCCGACAGCTCGGCGACGGGCCCCTGCGTGATCAGCCGGCCGCGGGCCATCACGGCGGCGTGTGTGCAGACCTGCTCGATCTCGTCCAGCAGGTGCGAGGAGAGGAAGACGGTCGTGCCGTCGGCGGCCAACTCCCTGACCAGGGCGCGGATCTCCCGCATGCCCTGCGGGTCGAGGCCGTTCGTCGGCTCGTCCAGCACCAGCAGGTCGCGCGGCTGGAGCAGCGCCGCGGCCAGGCCGAGGCGCTGCTTCATGCCGAGCGAGTACTGCTTCGCCTTCTTCCCCGCGGCCGCGGCCAGCCCCACCCGGTCCAGGGCGGTGCCGACCCGGGCGCGGCGGGTGCGCGGGTCGGCGGTCGGGTCGGCCGCGTCGTACCGCAGCAGGTTGTCGCGGCCGGACAGGAAGCCGTACAGCGCCGGGCCCTCGATGAGCGCGCCGACCCGGGGCAGCACCGAGCGGGCCGAGCGCGGCATCGGGCGGCCCAGCACCCGGGCGGTGCCCGCGGTCGGCTCGATCAGGCCCATCAGCATCCGGATCGTGGTGGTCTTGCCCGAGCCGTTCGGCCCGAGGAAGCCGAAGACGCTGCCGCGCGGCACCCGCAGGTCGAGGCCGTCGACCGCGAGGGTGCCGCGGTACCGCTTGGCGAGGCCGCGGGTCTCGATCACGACCTCGCCCCGCGCCGCCGCGTCGGCAGGCTCCGCCATCACGCTCCTCGCTCCCTCGCTCCCTGGTTCCCCCGGTCGGCTGCCCGTCCGGCCTTGCCGCACGCGCTACTTCGCGCCGTCGGCCGCCGCGGTCAGCGCGGACTGGGTGACCGCACCGACGTAGAGCTTGCCCTTGTCGGTGAGGAGCACGTTCACCAGGCGGGTGTGGAAGACCGTGCCGGTGCCGAAGGAGCCGGTGACCTTGGTGCCGTAGCTGTTGAGCAGCGACTGCGGGTCGCCGCCGCCGTGGCCCGAACCGGACGTGCCGTCCGCGCCGAAGTCCGCGCCGCCGCCCGCCGCTGCCGTGCCCGTCTTCGCCTTGCCCGCCGACGCCAGGCCGCCGGTGTCGATCACCGCGATGGAGTCCCAGCCGGTGCCGAGTACGGTCGGCCCGGAGGTGTCGGGCGCGGCGTTCCGCGAACCGTCGCCGACGTCGCCGGGACGCGCGTCGGACGTCTTGCCCTCGGTCACCTTCACACCCTTGGGCGGGCTGAACGAGAAGGTGCTCGCGGCCGGCCGGCCGAATCCGACCTTGGTGAAGCCGATGTCGAAGACGGCCTTGCCGCCGCCCTTCGGGAGCAGGGTGAACTTCAGCGGCACCCCGGTGGAGGAGTCGACCGCGATCCGGATCTCCCCGACCGTGGTGCGGCCGGCGTGCTCGGGCGTGACCACCAACTCGTACGTGCTGCGGCCGGCCACCCGGGCGGTGCCGTCGACCGTGATCGAGGCGATGCCCCGCGCCGCCTTCAGCACCTGCTCGGCGGCGGCCTGCGGGGTGGTCGGCACGCCCTCGGGCAGCTGCGAGCGGTGCGCGTCCGGCGAGGCCGCGGGCAGGGTCGAGTGGTACGCCTGGTTCGACGCGCTGTCGTACGCCCACAGTTGGCCGCCGTTGTGGATGACGCTGTACTCGGCGGCGGGCTCGATGACCGAGACCTTCTGCCGGTCCGGGCCGTCGATCGCGACGTGCAGCTGGTGGGTGCCGGCGAGGAGTTGGGTGAGCTGGGTCTGCGGCGCCGCCGAGGACGCACCGCCCTTGCCGGCCCCGCCCGCACCCGACAGCAGGCTCCCGGC
>NZ_JACEGK010000854.1:0-1865 GCF_056859195.1 Streptomyces sp. NH27 | reverse complement strand
CTCCTGCGGTGCGGCGGGGACGTTCGGACGGCGGGCGCGGGCGGCCGCGGAGACCCCCGCCACTACGTCGCCGTCGCCAGGATCTCCGCGAGCGCGGCGGCCGCCTGCTGCGCGTCCGGCCCCTGCGCCCGCACGGTCACCGTACGCCCGGCGGTGGCGCCCAGGCCCATGACGCCGAGCACGCCGGCCGCGTTGGCGGTGCGTTCGCCGTACTGGAGCAACAGGGCGCTGGTGAACCGCGCGGCGGCCTGCGCGATCCGGCCGGCCGGGCGGGCGTGCAGGTCGGCCGGCAGCACCACGGAGATCTCCACGGTCGGGTCGCCGGCGGGCGCGGTGCGGACGGACGGTTCAGAGTTTGCTGACATGGCGGGCCTCCGTGGCGGCGGTGAGTACGGCGGCGAGGTCCGCGCCGGCCGCGGCGGTGACCGCGGCGGCCACGGCGCCCTCGACGAAGGGGGCGTCGGCGATCAGTACGCCGTCGCGGGGCTGGTCTTCGAGCACGGCCCGGGCGGTGAGCACCGAACTGCCCAGGTCCGGCAGGATGAGTACGCCGGCGCCGCGGTCGGCTTCCTTGATCGCGGCGGCGACACGCGCGTAGCTGGTACCGATCCGGCCGTCGTCCGTACCGCCCGCGACGGTCACCGGGACGGCGTCGGAGCCTATCTGGCCGAGCAACCGGCGCAGCCCTGCGGCCACTTCGGAGCTGTGGGACACGAGTACGATGCCGACAAGTTCGCTCATGAACAGCGATGCTAAATCTCGGAACAGCATTCAGCAATACCGAACGAAGAGGTCTTCCCATGGTGCAAGCGGTGCAGCGTGCCGTCCAGATCCTCCGGGAGCTGGCCGTCACCGGCCCCCGGCTGGGGGTCACCGAGCTGGCCGAGCGGCTCGGCGTGGCCAAGCCGACGGTGCACGCGCTGCTGCGCACGCTGGAGGCCGAGGGCATGGTGGTGCAGGACCGGGACAGCTCGAAATACCAGCTCGGCCCCTATCTGGTGCACCTGGGCAACTCCTACCTGGACACCCAGGAGTTGAGGTCCCGCTCGCTCACCTGGGCCGACCTGCTGGCGCGCCGGGCCGGCGAGGCGGTGTGGGTCGCGGTGCCCACCGGCGACCACATGCTGGTGGTGCACCACGCCTTCCGTCCCGAGGGGGCCGTGCAGATCCTGGAGGTCGGCGCGTCCATCCCGTGGAACACCTGCGCGCTCGGCAAGGCCGTTGCGGCCTTCGCGCCCGAGGAGGAGCGCGAGCGGCTGCTGCGTGGCGAGTTGACCGTGCTCACCGGTGCGAGCATCACCGGACGTGAGCCGCTCGCCGCGCAGTTGGCGCAGGTCAGGGCGCAGGGATACGCGCTGGAGGACCAGGAGTCGGCGATCGGCGACGCGGGGATCGCGGCGCCCGTCTTCGACCGCTCCGGTGCCGTGGTGGGCGCGATCGGCGTGGTCGGGCCGGTCGAGCGGCTGCTGGCGGAGCCGGCCCGGCAGGAACTCGCCGTCGCGGTGCGCGAGACCGCCCGCAACCTCTCCCGGGACCTCGGCGCGCCGCGTGGAGCGGCGCGGGGCACGGCCGGCTGAGCCCTCGCACATCCCGCGCGCCCGTACGGCGGCGCGCCACCGCATCGGGGCCGAGCGCGTGAGGCGCCGCCCCGGCTTCCGCATGCCGGTCCGCGTCTTCGCGCCCCCGCACCCTCGCGCGCCGGGTGGTGCCCCCGAACGCCGGTGTGCGCCGGGCCGTGCTCCCGTCCGCCCCACGGGCCCCCGCAACACGCGCTGAGCCAACGGGAGTTGGGCCCGTACGTCCCGCCGGACCCCTTGACACCGAGGAAACACCCCCTTAACTTCCCACTACGTTCATCATTAATG
>NZ_JACEGK010000853.1:0-1870 GCF_056859195.1 Streptomyces sp. NH27 | reverse complement strand
GAAGCCCCCACGGGGCCGCCCGGGGGGCCCGGTCCTGTGGGGGCCGGACCTGGCGAACGGGGGGTGGCGGGTCCGCCCGGGTGGCCCGGTCCTGGCGGTGCCGGACCTTCCGGGCGGTGGGGGGCTGGGGGTACCTCCCAGGCGAAGCTCTGGGGGAGCGCAGTTCCCCGCGCCCCTGGGTGGTGACCCTCTTTTCGCGGAAGAGCCGCACAGATTCAGGGGCGCGGGGAACGGCGCGCACAACCCACCACCGGCAGGTGGTCCCTGAACCGACAGAACCGACCACCCCGGAGGGTCGGGGCCACGTTAGTCTTCCTTCTCGGGACCCTCACACGTCATGGAGGCAGACGACGATGGCCGACCGGGTCACCGTGATCGGATGGGACGGCGCTCCGCTGTCCGGCGCGGCGCGGGCCGCGCTCGACGCCGCCACGCTCGTGGCCGGCACCCGGTACCACCTCGCGCTGCCGTACGTCCCGAGGGGCGCCGAGCAGATCGTGCTCGGCAGTATCGACATCGCGGCCCGCCGGATCGCCGGGCACCGCGGCACCGCGGTGGTGCTGGCCGACGGAGACCCGGGGTTCTTCGGAGTGGTCCGGGCGCTGCGGGCGCCCGAACTCGGGCTGGAGGTCGAGGTCGTTCCCGCGGTCTCCGCGGTCGCGCGCGCCTTCGCCCGGGCCGGGATGCCGTGGGACGACGCCCGCGTGGTCGTCGCGACCAGCCGCACCCTGCGCCGGGCGGTCAACGTCTGCCGCGCCAACGCGAAGGTCGCCGTGCTCACGGCGCCGGGCGCCGGCCCCGCCGAACTCGCCCTGATGCTCACGGGAGTCCACCGCACCTTCGTGATCTGCGAGGCGCTGGGCACCGAGCAGGAGGAGGTGTCCGTACTCACCTCCGACAAGGTCGCCGACCACATATGGCGCGACCCGAACGTGGTGCTGGTGGTCGGCGGGATCTCCAGCCGGGGACAGGGCATCGCCGCGCTCGGCGGCCCCGCCACCCACTCCGGCGGCGGCTGGATCGCCGGCCGTGACCCCGGTTTCCCCGGCGCCGCGCGCGGCTGGGCGCTGCCCGCGGCGGAGTACGGCGGTCACCTCCCGGCGGAGCTGCGTGCCTTCCAACTCGCCCGGCTCGGCCCGCGGGCCGGGGATCTGGTGTGGGACATCGGCGCCGCCGACGGCTCGCTCGCGGTGGAGGCGGCCGGTTTCGGCGCGGCCGTCATCGCCGTGGACCGACACGCCGACGCGTGCGACTGGATCACCGCGACCGCGCGCCGTATCGGGGTGCAGCTCCAGGTCGTGCACGGCACCGCGCCGATCGCGCTGGAGGATCTCCCCGAGCCCGACGCGGTCCGGATCGGCACCGCCGACCCCGAAGTCGCCGCCGCCTGCGCGGCCCGCCGGCCCGAGCGGATCGTGACCGCGGCAGGCAACCGGGACCAGGCCGAGGCGATCACCCGGGCGCTGTCCGAAGGGGGTTACGACATCGAGCGCACCCTGCTCCAATCCGTCGAACTGGACAGCGAATGGGCCGAGCGTGAGCGATCGGTGAGCTTCGCCCTGTGTGGTTACCGGCGTTGACCGGCAGCCGCCACGAAGCCGCCGGGAAGCACCCGGCCGGTGGCTCGCCGCCACTTCCGTGACAAGGTCAACGGGGCAGGTGCGAAACGCGTTTCCCCTGGTGGCGGCGGTACTTACCAGGTAGGTGTGAGATACGTCCCGAGGTGCGGACTACCGGCCTGATCGCGGTCATGCCCGGGGTAGGCTGACGGATCGTTGTGCCGTCATCACACGTTGACGGGCCGTCGAGCTGTGCGGGCGCCCGTGTCCGACGTGCCGCATACCGGACCCGCTCGTTAGTTGTCGTAGAG
>NZ_JACEGK010000852.1:0-1874 GCF_056859195.1 Streptomyces sp. NH27 | reverse complement strand
ACGTGGGCAGCCGAGGCACCGTCGGGCGCGGCCGCCGACTCCGCAGCCGGTACGGACGACCCGGCCTCGTTCTCGGTGCTCACAGCATTTCTCCTCAAGGGTCATGACGAACGACTGAAGACAAGGGGACCAATCACGTCGTGCACACAGCATTTCCTACGGCGTGTCGGACCGCCGTAAGGGGTACCTGTGCGCCGCACCCCGTCCTGCCGCACGGAGTCCGGGGCCCGCCGCAGCGGAACCTGCGGGCCCGCGAGCCCGCCGCACGGAGTCCGCGGCCGGACCCGTACGCCTGGCGGCGCGGCCGACCGCCGCAGGGTGGCACCATGGCCCGGTGACGTTTGCGCGCGTGGCCCCTGAGCCGTACCCGGAGGGACGGCCGGTCCAGGTCGTCGCCCATCGGGGCGCCTCCGAGGACGTACCAGAACATACGCTCGCCGCGTACCGGAAGGCTATCGAGGACGGTGCGGACGCGCTCGAATGCGATGTCCGGCTGACCGCCGACGGTGAGCTGGTGTGCGTGCACGACTGGCGGGTGAACCGCACGTCCAACGGTCGCGGCGCCGTGTCGTCCATGGAACTGGCCGACCTCGCGGCGCTCGATTTCGGCTCCTGGAAGGGCCAGAACGCCGACCACGAGGCGCCGGAGCGGTTCGCCCTGGACCGGCTCGGCACCGGCCCGGACGACCCGGGTGAGCACAGCCGGGTGCTGACTTTGCAGCGGCTGCTGGAACTGGTCGCCGACACCGACCGCAGGGTCGAGCTGGCCATCGAGACGAAGCACCCGACCCGCTGGGCCGGACAGGTGGAAGAACGGCTGCTGGAGTTGCTGGGCCGGTTCGGCCTGGACCGCCCGGCGCCCGGCACGCCCTCCCAGGTGCGGGTGATGAGTTTCTCCGCCCGCTCGCTGCGCCGGGTCCGCCTCGCCTCGCCCGCGCTGCCGACGGTCTACCTGATGCAGTACGTCTCTCCGCGGCACCGCGACGGGCGGCTGCCTGCGGGCGTGGGCACCGCCGGGCCGAGCATGCGGATCCTCCGCGCCAACCCCGGTTACGTGGCGCGCCTGCACCGCGCCGGGCACCAGGTGCACGTCTGGACCGTGGACCGCCCCGAGGACGTCGAGCTGTGTGCGCGGTTGGGTGTCGACGCGATCATCACCAACCGCCCGCGCCGGGTGCTGGCCCAGCTCGGCCGCTGACCGGTCCGCGCCGGCCACCGCGGCCCCGGCCACGGCCCCCGCCACGGCTGCGACCCCCGCCACGGCTTCGTGCTCTGCACGCGCTCCACACGGGCGTACGGCCATCTCCTCCATCGTCGCCGCCACCGCCTTCGCCGCGTTGCCGGCGCGCTTCCGCCGCCGTCGCACGCGAGGCGCACGCCTCACGGGCTGAATCGTTACGCCACGCGCCGGATCGTGCCTCGGGCAAGGGCGTGTTCCATATCAGCCGTCAGTGTGCCGTAAAAGATCGCGCTTGGCCTGTTTCCGTTCGAGTTCCAAGGGGCATCCACCCTGTGTCGTGGGGTGAACAAGGAGGTCTTGGGGGTGTCGTTGATGGTGGCGCAAGAGGTGCCGACGTCCACGTCCATGGCCCTGCCCCATGGTCCGACGGGCGTCGCGGACGCCAGACGCAGACTGCGCGCCGACCTGTGCGTGCGAGGGGTCCCGGATCCGGTCGTCGACGACGCGGTCCTGATCCTTTCGGAACTCATCAGCAACTCCTGTCGGCACGCCCGTCCCCTGGACGACAGCGCGCTCGACGGCTCCGGCGCGATCGGCGGGATCGGCGGAAGCAACGGGATCAGCGGGATCAGCGGGTTCGGCAGCGACCCGCGGACAGCGGAGGGCCGGGCGGGCGGGCCGACGCCCGCCCGCC
>NZ_JACEGK010000851.1:0-1875 GCF_056859195.1 Streptomyces sp. NH27 | reverse complement strand
GGACCCGGCCCGTCCGGCGGGTGCCCGTAGGGCTGCGGGGGCGGGTTGCCGGACGGGTCGGCGGGCCCAGGGGGCTGGCTCACGAGCGGATTCCTTGGCAGCAGGGGACGGGCGTGCGCGCACATCGTCGAGCCCGGGCGGGGGAGCGCGCAAGGGGCACGCTTGCCCGGTTCTGGCCGGACCGGTCGCGTTCCGGTCCGCGCCCGGACGCTGTAGGGGGCCGGCCCGGTGTCCGGTTCGCGGGCGGATTGGTCCGCTGCCGGGCCGATCCGCGAGTATGGAGCCATGACCGCCCAGATTCTCGATGGCAAGGCCACGGCCGCCGCGATCAAGTCCGAGTTGACCGTCCGCGTCCAGGCGCTCAAGGACCGCGGTGTCCAGCCTGGCCTCGGCACCCTGCTGGTCGGTGACGACCCGGGCAGCAAGTGGTACGTCGCGGGCAAGCACCGCGACTGCGCGCAGGTGGGCATCGGCTCCATCCAGCGCGAACTGCCGGACACCGCCACGCAGGAGGAGATCGAGGCGGTCGTCCGCGAGCTGAACGCCGACCCCGAGTGCACCGGCTACATCGTGCAACTCCCGCTGCCCAAGGGCATCGACACCAACCGGGTGCTGGAGCTGATGGACCCGGAGAAGGACGCGGACGGGCTGCACCCGATGAGCCTGGGCCGCCTGGTACTCGGCGTCCCCGGACCGCTGCCCTGCACGCCCAACGGCATCGTGGAGCTGCTGCGGCGGCACGACGTCGAGATCAACGGTGCGCACGTGGTGGTGGTCGGCCGCGGCATCACCGTCGGGCGGTCGATCGGGCTGCTGCTCACCCGCAAGTCCGAGAACGCCACGGTGACGCTCTGCCACACCGGCACCCGGGACCTGTCGGCGCAGCTGCGGCAGGCCGACATCATCGTGGCCGCGGCCGGCGTGCCGCACATCGTCAAGCCGCAGGACGTCAAGCCGGGCGCGGCCGTGCTCGACGTCGGCGTCAGCCGTGACGAGAACGGCAAGATCGTCGGCGACGTCCACCCGGGTGTGGCCGAGGTGGCCGAGTGGCTCTCGCCGAACCCGGGCGGGGTCGGGCCGATGACCCGCGCGCTCCTGCTCCAGAACGTCGTGGCAGCGGCCGAGCGCACGGCGGCGGGCCATGTCGGCTGAGGCGGCGGGCCTTCCCGCGGAGGTGCCCGACGGCACCGCGCGCTCCGTGCCGCACGAGCCGGGCGGGCGGCCCGCGGTCACCCGCGGCATCGCCCGGCCCGAGGGGGGCGGCCGTGCGGCCGGCGGTGACGCGCCCGCGCCCGCGCGGCAGTGGCCGATGATCGTCGTCATAGCCGGGGCGATCATCGGGCTCATAGTCACCGCGGCCGGGGCGTTCCGGGCCGGCACGGTCCTGATCGGCGCGGCGCTGCTGCTCGGCGCCGTACTGCGCTGGGCGCTCACCGCCGTGGGCATGCTCGCGATCCGCAGCAGGTTCACCGACGTGATCACCTACGGGATACTCGGTGCGGCGATCGTTCTGCTCGCGCTCATGGCCCAGCCGGACCCCCTGATCCGGATTCCCTTCCTGGAGGACATCATCCACTTCTCCGTGAGCTGAGCTTGCGGGGGCGGTGCCCCTGACCCCCCGGGGTGGCCGGTTCCGTCGGTTCCGGGACCACATCCCGGTGGGGGGTTCTCGCGCCGTTCTCCCCCAGAGCTTCGCCTGGGAGGTGCCCCCACGCGCCCCTTGGTTGTGGCTCGCCGCCGCTGAAAAGCGTGCCTCAGTTGGTGCGGCTCTTTTCGCGGAAGGGGCCGCAATTACCCAGGGGCGCGGGGAACTGCGCGCTCAGCAGGCCACCGGCCTGCGGCCGGGAACAGACCGAAACCACAATGGCGCGTAGC
>NZ_JACEGK010000850.1:0-1884 GCF_056859195.1 Streptomyces sp. NH27 | reverse complement strand
CATGTGCCCAGCGTAGCTCCCGTAGCGCTTTCCGCCAGGTCGCGCCTTCGGCGGAGCAGCGTCCGACGGTGAGGGGCTGCTTGCGGCGCGGGGCTGTTTGCGGCGCGGCACGCCGTTGCCCCTGGCGACATGCCGCCGGGGGCAACGCGGTGAGAAGCACGAGCCGGCCGCGATACGGTCATCCGCCGCGGCGGCACGTGGCTATTCGGCGCCGAGCACCTTGAAGGTCTTGCTCACGAAGACGTGGTGCGGCCAGTTGATGCTGATGTTGTGGACTTCGTACTCGCCGTCGTCCAGCTTCACCACACGGTCGACGATGCCGCCGGCGAAGACGGCCTGCGCGGCCTTCGTCGCCTTGTCCGCCGTCGTGCCGCCGACGACCGTCCCCTCGCCCTCGGTGTAGTCCGACGGGACCTGGCCGACCGACTTCGTGGGCGACGGCGTCCCCTGCTGGACGGGGATCACCCCGGACTTCTTGGCGGCCGCGGCCCCGCCGTCGCCACCGGGCTGCACCACGACCTGGGTGGCCGTGATGGTCGCGGTGTCGACCGTCCCCAGCACCAGGACGCTCGCGCCCTTGTGCACGGCGCCGGCCGAGGTGCGGTGGGTACCCCGCAGGTAGGTCGTGGCGGACGTCTCGTCGACGGTCACCTTCACACCGGTCGCGGTAGCGAAAGTGAAGCCCGAGGTGGACGTGGCGTCGACGATGCCGGTCGCGCCCCCGGCGGCCGGCCCGGACCGGGCGCCGCCGCCGGACCCCGGCGCGGTCGGCGTGGCGGTCGGTGTGGCCGTGGCCGCGACCGACGTGCCGGACGCCGAGGTGCCGGACGAGGACGAGGCGGCCGATGCCGACCCCGAGAGACCGCTCCATCCGGCCACCGCGCAGGTCAGCCCGGCGGCTGCGATCCATGCCCCCGTCCGCTTCGACACCGACCGCCAGGACAGCGGCCGACGGGCGTGCACAGCCGTGGTCGCCGGGTCCGAGCCGGCCGTCGAGCGGCCTGCCGTGTCATGGTCGTTCATGGTGATGCTCCTCTCACGTGGGCAACTGCACAGAACGTCGCAGCCGCCGATATGAGGACGCTGTGATGCGTGGGAAAGCTGTGGCCGGCGAGTCGGCGCCGTCGGACGACACGGCAGGTCAGGCCCGGGACGGCAATGCGGCGGCTGCCAGGGATTCCCAGCTGATTCGTAGCCGGCACCTAGGGTCTGTCGGGCGACTGCCGAGGGGCTGTCGGGCGGGCGTTGTCCGATTACCCCCGGGCTCGCGGGTCGAGCCTGAGCAGCGCCGATCCCGGGATGTAGCGAGCCGAGCCGAGCCGATCCTGGGTCGAGCCCGGGTCGAGCCCGAGCCCGGGTCGATGCGAGCCGCGCCCGATCTCGGGCAAGCCCGAGGCGCCCGCCCCGGCGGGCCGAAGCGTGGTCAGTAGCCGAAGTCCTGGGTCCACCAGGGGCCGCCGGTGCCGAAGTGGATGCCGACGCCGAGGGTCTTGTAGTCGCAGTTGAGGATGTTGGCGCGGTGGCCGGGGCTGTTCATCCAGGCGGTCATCACGGCCTGGGCATCGGCCTGGCCCATCGCGATGTTCTCGCCACCGAGACTGGTGACGCCGAGCTTCTTCGCGCGGTCCCAGGGGTCGTTGCCGTCGGGGTCGGTGTGGTCGAAGAAGCCGCGGGCGGCCATCTCGTCGCTGAAGTTCTGCGCGAGGGTGTCGAGGGAGGAACTGGCGGTGAGCGGCTGGCAGCCGGCGGTGGCGCGCTGCTCGTTGACCAGGGTGAGGATCTGGGCCCGGGCGGAGGTGACCGCGTTGGTGGTGGCCGGGCCGGTGGTGGGCGCGGAGGTGTGCGGCGTGGTCGTCTTCACCGGGGTGGTGGGCGCGGTGGTGG
>NZ_JACEGK010000849.1:0-1887 GCF_056859195.1 Streptomyces sp. NH27 | reverse complement strand
GTTGAGATCTTCCGCACTCCGCCCGGCACCCCCGGCCGTGCCCGGGGCCGACGGCCTACTCTGGACGCGACGGCGCGTATCCCACCAGGGAACGCGACCCACTCATCCGCCAGGAGGCGACACAGTGCTGCGCACCATGTTCAAGTCCAAGATCCACCGGGCCACCGTGACCCAGGCGGATCTGCACTACGTGGGTTCGGTGACCGTGGACGCCGAGTTGATGGATGCCGCGGACCTGCTGGCGGGCGAGCTCGTGCACATCGTGGACATCACCAACGGCGCCCGCCTGGAGACCTATGTGATCGAGGGTGAGCGCGGCTCAGGCGTCATCGGAATCAACGGCGCCGCCGCCCATCTCGTGCACCCCGGCGACCTGGTCATCCTGATCAGCTATGCCCAGGTCGAGGACGCCGAGGCCCGTGCGTTGCGGCCGGCCGTGGTCCATGTCGACGCAGGTAACCGGATCGTCGCGCTGGGGGACGACACCGCCGAGCCCGCTCCCGGCACCGACGCCCTGCGGCCCCCGCACGCGGTCGTCCACGGCTGAACCCGCGGGCCGCGCATCCCTTCAAGCGGCGGTGACCACCGCGGCGCCCCGCACCGGCCCGGACACCGGACGTATCTCCACCCGAACGCCGCGCGCCGCTGCCGTCCACTGGGCGCGCAGCCGCGCCAGTTCCGTCAACTCCTCGGCCGTCCACGGCCGGTCGCCATGCTCCTGCACATAAGCGCGCAGGGCCGCGTTCGCCTGATCGAGATCTCCCCCGTACATGTGATCCACCCTAGACCGGACCACTGACAATCCCGAACCGATTGACCACCGCGCGTGCTCGCGGCGACCGGGCGGGGACCGTTCACCCGGCCGTGACCTGGCACGAACGGCGGTTGTCGGGGTGTGCTGGCATGCTGAGTGTGAGGGAGGACACAGCGGCCCTATCGGCTGCATATCCCACGGAATCCGGCACCTGGCGCATTCCATGCTCCGCCCTTCCGCGTTCCGCACGTCGCGTTCGCGTTCAGGTTCACGATCAGGGAGGACCGCACCATGCTCACCAACGACTACGTGCCCGGCGCGCCGAGCTGGCTCGACCTCGGCAGCCGCGACGTCGAGGGCGCGACCGCGTTCTACCGCGCGCTGTTCGGCTGGGAGTTCCGCTCCGCGGGCCCCGACGCCGGTGGTTACGGCATGCTCCAGCTCGACGGGCAGACCGTCGCCGGCCTCGGCCCGATCGCCGACGACAGCGCCAGCCCGGCCTGGACGCTGTACTTCGAGACGGCCGACGCCGACGCCACGTCCAAGGCCGTCGAACAGGCCGGCGGTTCCGTCCGGTTCGCGCCGCTCGACATCGGGGACCAGGGCCGGATCGCCGGGTACACCGACCCGTCCGGCGCCGAGTTCGCCGTCTACCAGCCGGGCACCCTCAAGGGCCTGGACCGGACCGGCGGCGGCGGTCTGTGCTGGGCCGAGCTGTACACGACGGACGCCGAGCGGGCCAAGCGGTTCTACGGCGCCGTCTTCGGCTGGGACACCGTGGACATGCCGTTGGCGGGCGACGCCGGCGTCTACACGATCGTGTCCCGCGCCGGTGGCGGCCAGGCCGGCTCGCACGGCGGCATCATGCAGCTCACGTCCGAGCAGCTGCCGGACGGACTGTGCTACTGGCAGCCGTACTTCGGCGTCGCCGACGCCGAAGGGGTGGTCGCCACCGCCACCTCGCACGGCGCGACACTGCTGATGCCCACCACGCACGTGGACGGCATCGGCCGCATCTCGCTGCTCAGGGACCCCGAAGGGGCGTTCTTCGCCGTCCTGCAACCTGACCCGCAGACGGCCTGACTTTTGGCCGGCCCCGGACCGACCCCGGCCGGCCGCTGACGTTCCGGCAC
>NZ_JACEGK010000848.1:0-1889 GCF_056859195.1 Streptomyces sp. NH27 | reverse complement strand
GATCGGCGGCGCGGGCGGCACCGGCACCGACCGGCCGTAGGCACCGCCACCGGCCCCCGACCCTGCGCCGGCCCCGGCGGACCGCCCGGCGGCGCGCGACGGAAGCCGTACCGGCGCGTCCCCGGGCACGAGCGGCGGCACCGGGTGCCCGGCGGACGGCGACCAGCGGTGCACCAGCGCGTACAAGGCCGTGGGCAGGTCGAGGTGCAGGGACTGGACCCAGTCGCCGAACTCCTCGTGCGCGAAGCGGTAGCCCGCCCCGGCCGGCACGAGCAGGCCCTCGGCGAGCACCGCGGACGCCCAGCCCGTACGCCACGGGAAAAGTTCCTCGAACGCCTCCCGGTCCAACTCGCCCTGTCCCGGGCCCAGGCAGCGCCGGGCCGCTTCGTGTGCCTGCCCGGCCACCCGGGCGGCCAGCCGGCGCAGTCCCCGGCCGCGCACCGGCGGCGAGGTCGGCGTCGCGGCGCCCAGCCGCACCGCGATCCGCAGGCACGCCGCATCCAGATACGCGGCGAAGACCTCCGCGCGGCTGGGCGGCGGCCCCTCCGCGGCGAGTTCGCCGAGCGCGATCCGCACCTGGGACAGCAGCCGCAGCGCCAGCGGATGCCCGGCATCCCGCGCGCGCAGGGAACCGTCGGGCAGGCCGTGTCGCTCACGGGCCTCGGCCGCCTCCGGCCCGGCGAGGTCCCCCAGCCGCACGCAGGGCGGCAACGGCCTTACGGGCACGCCCGGTTCGGCTGTTGCGCCCTCGCCCCCGCGCGCCCCCGGCACGTACAGCAGCTCGGCCGGGAGCATCGCCCCCACCTGCTCCCAGAACTCCGGGCGGCACGCCACGACCAGCCGGGCCCGGCTGGTCCGCAGCCAGCCGGCGGTGGCGGCGGTCCAGCCGGCGAGTTCGTGGGCGAGGACGGGCGGCATCTCCTCGGGTGCGTCGAGCAGGACGACCAGCGGGCGGCCGGCGGTGCGGGCGAGGATGGCGACGTCCTCGGTGGGATCGGCCATGCCGTACGCGAGCGGGGCGTGCAGCGGCTCGCCGGGGGCGTGACCTGCCGCGCTGACCACGCGGGCGGCGGTGCGCAGCGCGCGCTCCACGGCGTCCTTGACGCTGCCGTCGCCCGGGCGCAGTTCCGCGCCGCGCAGCCAGACCGTCGGGGCCGGGTGGGCGGCACGGTGGCGGCGGCCGGCCAGCGCGGCGAGTTCGGTGCTGCGGCCGGTGCCGGGCTCGCCGACCAGGCCGAGGGCGAGCGGGGCGGCTTCGCCGCGGCGGCCGACGAAGTCGTCGAGCGCGGCGACGATCCGGGGTCTGGCCACCGGGTCGCGCCAGGGTTCCGGCGCGCTGCCGGCCGAGCCGACGCTGGTGTCGGTGAGGTGCAGGACGCCGGCGAGGTTGAGGTGCGGGCCGTACGCCGGCACGGTCGCGGCGGCCCGGGCGACCAGCTCGGCCAGCGGCGCGGGCGCGGACCCGGTGTGCAGCGGCACCGCGAAGCCGCCGGCGCGGTGCCCGGCGTGCAGGGCGGTCACCACCACCGCGAGCACGGCGCCGGTCGCCGCGTCGAGCACCGGGGTACCGGACGCCTGCGGTCCGGCCTCGGCCAGGTCGGCGCCGTCGAGCGCCAACTCGTAGACCTCCTCGATCAGATGGAAGCGGTCGGTGGCGGTGTACGTGACCGCGGTGGTGCCCAGCACGGTCGCCGCGGCGGCCTGCGGCAGCCGCAACACGGCCCGCCGCTCGGGGTGGCCGGGGCCGGCGGGCGCGATCGGCAGGGGTCGCACGTCGAGACCTTCGGTGGCCACCAGTGCGAGCCCGCACCCCGGCAGCGGGGTGACGGCCTCCGCCTCGACCAGGCACACCTGCTCGCCCGGGGCGTGCAGCACCAGCCGGGCGAGCC